>JAGOZY010000101.1 GCA_018058445.1 Negativicutes bacterium
TTAACGATTAGCCAGTTTGTGGCTTGGCTTGAGCGGAGGTATCGAATTCAGACATGATTACTGTAGAGAAGCTAAATAAATCCTTCGGCTCACTTCATGTACTCAAAGACATTGATCTGACAGTCGCAGAAAAAGAGGTTGTTGTTGTGATCGGCCCTTCCGGATCGGGCAAAAGCACCCTTCTTAGATGCCTTAATTATATGGAAGAACCTTCAAGTGGCACGATCACCATTGATGAGATCAATTTAAATAGCAGTGAAAATATCAATGCAGTGCGACGAGAAGTCGGTATGGTATTTCAGCGGTTTAACCTCTTTCCTCATATGACAGTACTGGAGAATATCTGCCTTGCCCCGATGAAAGTTCGCAATACCCCAAGAGAAGAAGCCGAAGCGATCGGGCGGGAATTACTCTCTAAAGTCGGACTTGAGGATAAAGAAAAAGCCTATCCAGAGCAGCTCTCTGGCGGCCAGCAACAGCGGGTTGCAATCGCAAGGGCTCTTGCGATGCGCCCTAAAGTGATGCTTTTTGATGAGCCCACATCAGCACTGGACCCAGAGATGGTTAAAGAGGTTCTTGAAGTCATGAAAACTTTGGCCCGTGAGGGAATGACCATGGTCGTTGTCACTCACGAGATGGGCTTTGCTAAAGAGGTCGGTCACCGAGTGATCTTTATGGACCAAGGACGGATCATGGAGAGCGGTAGCCCTATTGAAATCTTTGATCATCCGAAAGAGCCTCGTACTCAAGAATTTCTCTCTAAAATTTTATAACAAAGAGCACCTCAAACATTCCATAAGAATCTTTTTTTCGTTGTGAGAGGAGAAGTCATTCGTAAAAGCGAATTACTCCTATAAGCAGAGACGAGTCGTCCCTGCAATTTCCCGACAAAGGAGAGATTAGATTATGAGCAGAATTGAAGTGCGGGGAAAAAACATTGAGGTAACGCCAGCATTACGTGAATATGCAGAAAAGCGGCTTAGTAAAATTACCAGACACTTTGAAAAAATAGATGATATTATGGTTCGCTTAGCAGTCGTCAAAGACGAGCAAATTGTTGAGGTCACCATGCAAATCGGAGGAATTGTCCTTCGAAGCGAAGATCGACAAGACGATATGTATGCGGCGATAGACCTTGTTGTCGACAAGCTAGAGCGACAAATTAGAAAATACAAAACCAAGCTCAGTAAGCGAATTCGAGTCAAACAAATTGCTGTTGAAAACAGCAAAACAGAAGCACTTGCTCCTGTGCAACACGAAGAATCCTTAATTCCGGTAAAGGTAAAGAAATTTGCCTTATCACCGATGAATCTAGAAGAAGCTATCTTGCAAATGAATCTTTTGGAGCATGATTTCTTCGCCTTCTTAAACGAAGATGTGACGACTGTCAATGTCGTATACCGAAGAAAAGACGGCAAGTATGGGTTACTTGATTTCGTACATTCGTAAAATGAATAGCAAGATCCCTTTCCAAATTGGAGAGGGATTTTTGACTAAAGAAGAATGTCACCGAATGGAATCGGTAGAATTATTATATATTCAACAAAGTGAATCGTATATGATATATTGCCATCTAGTGACAAATAAATTTAATTTTCTAAATAAATTGACAAGTGCCTAAAACAAAGGTATTCTGTAGACAGGAAGTACATCTTCCCATGAATATTGCTCCCCCTTTCCGGTTCCACAAGGAACCGGTTTTTTTTATTGTTAGAACAAAATCATAAGAACTGATCGGCTGTGAAAATTGGCTAAAGATCGGTAAGGGTCAAATTTTGACGTCAGCCGTTGAATTTGGTACAATTGTTAAGATGTCTAGGCTATGTTTAAGTAGCGGGAGAAAGGATGACCAATTCATGAAAATTGTGAAGAATATATTAGAAAAAATCTTTGGTGGCTCGAATGAGCGAGATCTCGAAAAAATGCAAGAAATTGTGGAACTTATCAACAGCTACGAACCGGAATTTGAGAAAATGAGTGATGGCAATTTACGCGGTAAAACCGCTGAGTTTAAGCAACGCTTAGCAGCGGGAGCCACTTTGGATGATATTTTACCAGAAGCTTTTGCTGTTGTTCGTGAAGGATCACGCCGGGCACTCGGAATGAGACATTTTGATGTGCAGCTTTTAGGCGGTATCACTCTTCATGAAGGCCGAATTGCTGAGATGCGAACTGGTGAAGGAAAAACATTAGTAGCGACCTTGGCTACGTATCTAAATGCACTTGCTGGGCAAGGAGTGCACGTTATTACTGTGAATGATTATCTGGCTCGCCGGGATAGTGAGTGGATGGGCAAACTGTACACTTTTTTAGGCTTATCGGTCGGGCTGATTGTTCATGGCAAAGACAATGCAGAACGTAAAGCTGCCTACGAAGCAGATATTACTTATGGAACTAATAATGAATTTGGCTTTGACTACCTCCGAGACAATATGGTTGTCGCTGAGAATCAAATGGTTCAACGACCACTTTCTTATGCGATTATCGATGAAGTTGACAGTATCTTGATCGATGAAGCCCGTACCCCACTAATCATTTCTGGTGCAGGCGATCAGTCGACTGATCATTACTATCAGCTTTCAAAAGTAGTCGAGAAGTTCCGTCGGGACGAAGACTACACCATTGACGAGACTTCCCATACGATTGCACCAACCGATCAAGGGATCGCCAAGGCCGAAAAAGC
The DNA here is from genome assembly GCA_018058445.1 of Negativicutes bacterium. Classification (GTDB taxonomy): domain Bacteria; phylum Bacillota; class Negativicutes; order JAGOZY01; family JAGOZY01; genus JAGOZY01. Next base: position 2,684 of record JAGOZY010000101.1, read on the forward strand.
CTTGAAGCTGGACAACCTTTATGATGGGGATAATATGATGTATTCCCACCACTTTACTCAAGCATTACGAGGTCATTTCCTGATGGTTCGGGATAAAGACTATGTCGTAAAAGACGGCGAAGTCGTTATCGTCGATGAATTTACTGGTCGTCTGATGCAAGGACGACGTTATTCTGATGGACTTCATCAGGCGATTGAAGCGAAAGAAAATGTAAAAATTGAGCGAGAAAGCAAAACTCTCGCAACCATTACGTTCCAAAATTATTTCCGTATGTATGGCAAACTCGCTGGTATGACAGGAACGGCAAAAACCGAAGAAGGGGAGTTCATCAATATATACCGACTTCCCGTGACGATTATCCCTACTCATCGCCCCAATGCCCGAATTGATGATCCAGACTTAGTCTTTAAGACGCGTCGGGCCAAGCATCGAGCAATTGTTCGGGACATCGTAGAGCGCTACCGCGTCGGGCAACCAGTTCTTGCAGGTACTGCATCGATTGTTCAGTCCGAAGAACTCAGTGCTCTCCTCAAGAAAGCGGGAATTCCTCACCAAGTCTTGAATGCGAAGTTTCATGATGTTGAAGCGGAAATTATCCGTAATGCCGGACTAAAAGGTACTGTAACGATTGCTACCAATATGGCCGGTCGTGGTACTGATATTGTGCTAGGTGAAGGCGTAGCCGATCTGGGCGGTTTATATGTACTGGGTACCGAGCGCCATGAGAGTCGCCGAATTGATAATCAGCTGCGAGGCCGTTGCGCTCGTCAAGGCGATCCAGGAGAGTCTCGTTTCTATATCTCCTTAGAAGATGACCTGATGCGTATTTTTGGGTCAAATAACATGGTTGCCAGCGTCATGGACAAGCTCGGTATGGAAGAGGACGATCCAATTGAGCACAGCATGATCACAAAATCCATCGAGCAAGCCCAGAAAAAAGTCGAAGGACGCAACTTCGATATGCGTAAGCATATTCTTGAATATGATGATGTCATGAATGAGCAACGGAAAGTCATCTATGCTCAGCGGGTACGAATTCTACGAGAAGATAGCCTAAAAGATCAAATCTATCACATGGTGGATAACTTGATTCATGAAATGATGGATCTGTATGTTCCTGCGAAAAAAGACCCAGAAGAGTGGGACCTCGAAGGACTTATCGCCTATGCCGAGCAATTCTTCCTAGCAGAAGAAGCTTTCACCGTTGAAAAACTAAGCACCTTCCGTCGTGACGAAATTGAAGAAGCCCTGCAAGCTGCAGCTCGCTCACACTATGAAGAGCGGGAGCAGCAAGTAGGTACTTTAGTGATGCGTGAACTTGAGCGAGTTGTGATGCTCAAAGTACAAGATGGTAAATGGATGGATCACCTAGATGCCATGGAAATGCTTCGCCAAGGAATTAGCTTACGGGCTTACGGGCAGAAAAATCCACTCCAAGAATACAAGCTGGAAAGCTATGAAATGTTCCAAGAGCTGATGCAGTCGGTTCAAGAGGACATTATCCGCTATATTTATCGTGTCCAAGTGGCGACTGAGCCGGAAAATCCATTAATCAATGCTCGGGAAAATCTCTCGCCTGACGGTGAGGGAACCGTGCCAGTTACAGCAGATGATGAGCCAGGCCGCAACGAACTCTGCTCTTGCGGTAGTGGAAAAAAATATAAAAGATGCTGCGGTGCAACAAAGAAATAAATCGAGCGAATTCGCTACGATATGAGGATGTGAATAACGATGCTTCTGGAAAATTTAAAATCAGACTTAGATCAACTCGGCCAGAAGATTGAAGAGATGAGGGGATCTCTTTGACATCCCTACATTGGAAGAAGAAATTGCCCGCTTAGAGCATGAGATGAGTGCCCCTAATTTTTGGGATGATGCGACTCTCGCACAAAAAATAACGCAAGAACTTGCCGGGATTAAAGAATCTTATACGTCATTCTTCGATCTGGAGCAAAAATATCAAGACGCAGCGACCCTCTGGGAGCTTGGCATTGCTGAGCAAGATGACTCAGTTGCCAATGAAGTAGAGCGCGAACTTAAGGCGGTTCGCGTTGAAATCGATCGGCAAGAGCTTCAAACCTTACTCGGCGACGAGCTCGACGGAAAGAATGCAATTCTGACCCTTCATGCTGGTGCGGGGGGGACGGAAGCCCAAGATTGGGCTCAGATGCTTCTCAGGATGTATATTCGCTGGGGCGAAAAACGAGGCTATAAAGTCGAGGTACTCGATATTATGGACGGAGACGAAGCCGGAATCAAAAGCGCGGCTCTTAAAATAAGCGGGCGCAATGCGTTCGGCTATCTAAAAGCTGAAAAGGGAGTTCATCGATTAGTTCGAATCTCTCCGTTTGATTCAAGTGGTCGCCGACATACCTCGTTTGCTGCCTTAGATGTCATGCCAGAGATTGACGATGATATTACCGTAGTCATCAATCCATCTGATTTGCGTATTGATACTTACCGCGCCAGCGGAGCGGGCGGACAGCATATTAATAAAACTGATTCGGCAGTACGAATTACCCATATACCGACAGGAGCGGTAGTTGCTTGCCAAAGTGAACGTTCGCAGATTCAAAAT
>JAGOZY010000102.1 GCA_018058445.1 Negativicutes bacterium
GACCGTAGTCGCAGAAGTTACTGATGCTCGGAGTGAAATTACTCTTGAAGAGGCCAGAAAACTAGATGCTCGCTACGAACTTGAAGATGTAGTCGAAACAGAGATTACTCCAAAAGATTTTGGCCGGATTGCTGCTCAAACAGCTAAACAAGTGGTTGTACAACGACTTAAAGAAGCTGAACGAGGGATTATTTATGATGAATATGCAAATAAAGAAAGTGACATTGTCACCGGAATTGTTCAACGAGTTGAGCAAAAAAATGTATATTTGGAAATTGGGAAAACCGAAGCGGTTCTCATGCCGACAGAGCAAATTCCTGGCGAAGTATATCGAGCTGGTGAGCGAGTCAAGTGTTACCTGCTTGAAGTTAAGAAAACCAATAAAGGACCACAAATCTTGGTTTCGCGTACTCATCCAGGTCTACTAAAAAGGCTTTTTGAACTGGAAGTACCGGAAATTCACGATGGATTTGTTGAGATAAAATCCGTAGCACGCGAAGCAGGCATGCGCTCTAAGATCGCTGTTTACTCTCGGGATGGCAACGTAGATCCAGTGGGATCCTGTGTAGGGCCTAAAGGGCTTCGGGTTCAAAATGTCGTCACTGAGCTGAAAGGCGAAAAGATCGACATTGTGAAATGGGACGAAGATCCCGCCACTTATATTGCAAGTGCGCTTAGCCCAGCTAAAGTTGTGAGCGTAGAAGTTTTTATCGACGATAAAGCTTCTCGCGTGATTGTTCCAGATTATCAATTATCTCTGGCAATCGGCAAAGAAGGGCAAAATGCCCGACTTGCAGCTAAACTAACCGGCTGGAAAATCGATATTAAAAGCGAAAGCCAAAATCAGGATTAAGGAGTGTGATAACCGGTGAAAGTGCGGAAAACTCCGCAACGACTTTGCGTCGTATGTCAGTCCGTTGCGGCAAAAAAAGAACTTCTCCGGATTGTTCGCTCCCCAGAAGGAGAAGTGAGTCTTGATCCGACTGGTAAAAAGCCTGGTCGAGGCGTTTACATCTGCCAGACACGAGAATGTCTGACCCGGGCAATCAAGGAAAAACGACTAGAAAAAGGATTGCGGGTACCTATCCATGAAGAGGTGATTACAGCACTTCTTAAGGAGATGGATGAACTTGAATAAGAAGAGCGAAAAAATCTATTCGTGGCTAGGACTAGCACAACGAGCCGGTCAACTTGTATCTGGTGAAGATACAGTTCATCGCTTAATTGGGAAAAAAAAACTGTCCTTACTAGTAGTGGCAACTGATTGTTCTGATAATACCCGAAAATTAACTGAAAAATGGGCCGCAATTGATCAAATTCCATTGCTCCCTATTGGAACTCGTGACACTCTTGGACAAGCGATTGGAAAACAGTGGCGAGCAGTGATTGGTGTTAAAGATTTAGGGTTCGCCCTAAAATTGCAGCAACTAGTAAATGAGCAGGATGAGTATTGACGGAGGTGGCTGAATGTCAGAAAACAAACACAGGATTTATGAACTTGCCAAAGAGTATGGTGTAACCAGCAAAGAGGTAATGAGCATTTTATCCTCAAATGATATCGAATTTAAAAATCACACATCGACTGTGAATGAAGCAGCAAAGGAAATTGTGGAGAATGTTTATCGTCCTGCGAAAAAAACGGTTCCCCAAGCGAAGCCTGCACCGAAAGCAGTAGAGCCTAAAGTCGAGCAAAAAGAAATACCACAAAATCAGCCAGTTTCTGAGAAACCGGCCATTTTGGCGACTCCTAATACAGCTCCATCTCAACCTGTTGCTGCAACACCTTCGGAAAAAGTAGCTGCTCCCCAGAAAACGGATGTTGGCGCCGACCCAGCAGCTCCAGCAATTAAATATCCATTTACTCCATCCGGTGGACCGCGCCCACCACGTCCAGCAGGTCAGCCCCAAGGAAGCCGTCCATTTGTCCCAGCAGGACAACGTCCACCTCAACCAGGTGGTAGCCGGCCTTTCGTTCCAGCGGGTCAGCCTCAAGGAAATCGTCCATTTGTTCCAGCCGGACAGCGTCCACCTCAACCAGGTGGTAGCCGACCATTTGTTCCAGCAGGCGGTCAACGACCCGGAGGAGCACCAGCCGGAGGACAACGTCCACCGAGTGGCGGATCGAACTTTAACTCACCACGTCCAGCCGCTGGTCGCCCAGCAGGTGGAGCTCCAAGTGCACCAGCACCAGGCGCAGCACCGGCAAATCGTTTCAGCCATCAAAAGCGAAAAGGTCCAAATCGCAATGAAAAAAGCTGGAAAGATCAGGATATGAAGGTTGCACACAAAACGAAGCATCCATTCCAAAAGCCAGTTGAAAAAGTGGAAAAAATTCGACCAGAAAAAATCGAAGTCGGTGAAACGATCTCCGTAACAGACTTCGCTAATAAATGTGGTCTTGAAACTAACGAAGTTATCAAAAAACTTCTTCTTTTAGGCGTGATGGCAACCATTAATCAAGAAATTGATTATGATACAGCTACTCTCGTTGCTTCTGACTTCGGCATCGAAGTTGTCGAATTGCCACCAGAATTAGATCCTACGGAGATCGCAGAGATTGAAGACGATGAGTCTACTTTGGTAAATCGTCCGCCAGTCGTTACGATCATGGGACACGTTGATCATGGTAAAACCTCTCTTCTCGATGTGATTCGCCAGACGAATGTCACAGCCCGCGAGGCCGGTGGAATCACCCAGCACATCGGTGCTTACCAAATCAGCACAAAAGGCAAAAAAATCACCTTCTTGGATACTCCAGGTCATGAAGCGTTTACCGCAATGCGTGCCCGTGGAGCTCAAGCCACAGATATCGCAATTTTGGTTGTTGCTGCGAATGATGGCGTCATGCCACAAACCTTAGAAGCCTTGAACCATGCAAAATCTGCTGGCGTTCCAATCATTGTTGCAATCAACAAAATGGATATTCCAGACGCAAATCCGGATAGAGTCAAACAGCAGCTTTCTGAGCAAGGACTACTAGCCGAAGACTGGGGTGGCGACACCATCATGGTTCCTGTTTCGGCAAGACAAAAAACCGGAATTGATGATCTGCTTGAAAATATTTTGCTAGTTGCCGAGATCCAAGATTTAAAAGCAAATCCACATCGAGCAGCCCAGGGGATCGTTATCGAAGCTCAGCTTGATAAAGGTCGTGGACCGGTCGCAACGATCTTGGTTCAAAAAGGAACTCTCCATGTAGGAGACTCGATTATTGCTGGTTTAGCGACGGGAAAAGTTCGTGCCCTTATCAACGACAAAGGGGAGAACGTTAAAAAAGCTGAACCTTCGGTTCCAGTTGAAGTCCTTGGACTATCAGAAGTACCACAAGCTGGCGATAGCGTCATCATGGCAGATGAGAAAATCATCAAAGCCGTTGTGAATAAACGAGTCGCTAAAAAACGGAATGACGTGAATCAACACAATCAAAAAGTATCTCTCGAAGATATTTTCCAACAAATTCAAGATGGTAACATCAAAGAATTGAACATTGTTGTTAAAGCCGACGTTCAAGGTTCGATTGAAGCATTGCGTCAATCCCTTGAAAATCTCAAAAATAAAGAAGTTCGAGTTAATATCATTCACTCTGGTGTTGGTGCAATTAACGAAACTGACGTTATGCTCGCCACCGCATCGAACGCGATCATTATCGGATTTAATGTTCGACCAGATGCAAATGCCCGTAAAAGCGCAGAAGCCGAAAAAGTGGACATTCGAAGCTATCGAGTCATTTATGAAGCGATCAACGATGTTGAAAAAGCGCTTGAGGGAATGCTTGCGCCAGAATTTAAAGAAGTGGTTCTGGGTCATGCCGAAGTTCGTCAGATTATCAGCATTCCAAAAGGTGGAGTTGTTGGCGGATCATACATTCAAGATGGCAAAATGACAAGTAAAGCCCAAGTTCGAGTAATCCGTGGTGGAATTGTCATTCATGATGGTATCATTGAATCATTGCGACGTTTTAAAGACGATGTGAAAGAAGTTGCCTCCGGTTATGAGTGCGGTATTACGGTTGAACGTTATCGCGATCTTAAAGAGGGCGATGTTCTGGAAGCTTATATCATGGAAGAAATCAAACGCGGATAAACTTAAGAGGAGGTGGCGAGCATGTCTCAGCTGCGAGTTGAAAGAGTGCAAGAGCTGATAAAACAGGAACTGAGTAAAATTATTCTGAGCGAGATGAAAGATCCCAGAATTGGCTTCGTCACCGTCACTCAAGTAAAAATGAGCGGTGATCTCAGAGAAGGCGAAATTTTTGTCAGTCTCATGGGAACTGACGAAGAAAAAACTGCAACTTTAAAAGCTCTGAATCATTCTCTCGGTTACCTGCGCACTGAAATCGGTAAACGAGTTCGACTGCGCCATACGCCAGAGTTTCATTTAAAGGAAGACGATTCCTTAGACTACGGCGCAAATATTCAAAAATTGTTACTTCAAATTGAACGGGAGAAGCAATCATGAGTTCACGACACGACGTCGCTTTGGCCCTACGGGAAACCGTAGGGTCCATCTATATTACAGCCCATGTCAGCCCAGACGGTGATGCGATTGGCAGTTTGCTCGCGCTAACCGGGGCTTTAAGACAACTTGGCAAAGAAGTGATTCCAGTCCTTGAAGATGAAATTCCTGAAAATCTTACATTCTTGCCGGGAAGTGAAGAGATTCGCCAAGGGTCAAAGCTTGAAAAACCAAAATCTGGTATGATTATCAGCGTTGACGTTAGTGGACGCGGTCGAATGAGCATTCCTGCCGATTGGAATCTTCCTTTGATCGTCATTGATCATCACCTGACTGGTGACAAAGTAGAAGGTCTGATCTGGAGTGAACCGACAGCAACTGCAACGGGTGAGTTAATTTTTGATTTAATTACCGAAGAATTTAAAACAGAAATCACAAAAGAAATAGCCAATTGCCTTTATTTGGCGATTGCTTCTGATTGTGGTTTTTTTCGCTATTCCAACACCACAGCAAAAGTTCTTCGTAAAGCTGCAGAACTTGTTGAGCAAGGAGCATCTCCTAATTTTATCTCTGAACACTTTGAAATTCGATCAATGAAAACGCTAGAGCGACTAACTGAGAGCCTTGCCACTCTAGATGTACTCTGGGATGGCTGGCTTGCAGAAATGACCGTTTTTAGCCGCTCAGATGATCCTGCTGGTTTTTCAGAAGGGTTTGTCGACTTTCCGCGCTCTGTTTCGACTGCGCAAGTGGCCTGCCTTTATAAAGTTGTGGATGATCAAACTGTACGAGTTAGTTTGCGA
>JAGOZY010000103.1 GCA_018058445.1 Negativicutes bacterium
TAACATTCTTCGAGAGCCTCTCCGTCCGCCGTCACTCCGCAGCTTCCACTACGCTGATCAAAACGAAGATCGATCACTGTGTCGCTAGTAACAACCCAGGGACGGGCATAAAAATCATGAGCACAAATGGGAGTAATCGCAATCGCTTCGAGCTGAGGCGATAAGATCGAACCACCAGCTGAAAGCGAATAAGCAGTTGATCCCATGGGAGAAGCAATAATGACTCCATCCGCAGGGTATGAGATCGTCTCTTCCCCATCGAGCCAAATATCGAGGGTCATTAAGTGAGGAAAGCCATTACGTGCTAAGACTACGTCATTTATCGCCAACCATTCGCGTAAAATGCCATCGTCTCTAAATAAAGTCCCTTTTAAGGTTAATCGCTCTTCTAAATAAAAATTGCCTTCAAGAATCGAAGTCAACGCAGAGCGCCAATTCTGAGTGTCTAACTCACTCAAAAAGCCAAGCCGTCCCATGTTTAAACCGCAAATGGGAATCCCCTCTGGGCAAGCCAATCGAGCCGCCTGAAGGAGGGTTCCATCGCCACCAATCACTAAAACCATGTCCACATCGGAAACCACTTCTTTATCCGTCAAAAATGGGGGTTCTTGACCGATTTCTTTTGCAAAATCTGACTGTATTTTTACGCTGACAGGAACATCTTGTAAAAAAGTGAGAACTTCAGAGGCAACAGGAAGATTTCGCTTAAAATCGCTGCCGACAATCAAGGCAATCTTTTTCATGGAATCCTCCTTCTCATTTTTCAAAACTTTGATGAGCCCGTGTGACGAGATCGATAATTTCTTCGGGTTGCCATATACGATTTCCCAGTCCTTTGTGCTCTAAAAAAGCTAGAAATTCGATATTGCCTTCAGGTCCGGTAATCGGCGAAAAAGTGAGCTCTTTTAAATTAAGCTCAATTTCATCAAATAATTCTAGGGTTTCTTTTAAAATTTCTGCGTGGATTTTCGGATCACGAACCACTCCATTTTTCCCGAGCCTCTCTCTTCCTGCTTCAAATTGAGGTTTGATTAGACAAACAATTTGACCGGCAGGTGCCAAGAATTTTTGCGCTACTGGTAACACTAATCGTAACGAAATAAAGGAGACATCGATACTGATAAAATCAATGAGCTCGTCAAATTTGGAAGGCTCAACATTGCGAATGTTCGTTCGCTCCCACACAATGACTCTGGGGTCTTGGCGAATTTTCCAATCCAGTTGACCATATCCAACATCAATCGCATAGACTTTTCGAGCTCCCGCTTGAAGGGCACAATCCGTAAAACCACCCGTGGAAGCCCCAATGTCAGCCATGACTTTCCCTTCAAGGGAAATATCAAATTCGTTTAAAGCCTTCTCAAGCTTGAGCCCGCCCCGACTGACGAATCGATGGACTTCTCCTAAGATTCGAATATTGCAATCGTCTGAAACGCCAGTTCCTGGTTTATCTATTTTATTTTCATTAACGAGAATTTTACCAGCCATGATTGCGCTTCGTGCTCTTTCTCGACTGGCAAATAACCCTCGATTCATTAGCAGAATATCTAGTCGTTCTTTTTTCATTTTTTTCCTAGTCCTGATAAAATTTTGTCAGCAATTGAAGATGCCTCTAGTCCGACAATTTCTAACAGCTTTCTTCGGCTTCCTTGCTCAATAAATTCATCAGGAATACCAAAACGCTCAAAAGATTGAACCGTTAATCCTTGGCAATTTATTTCTTCAAGAACCGCACAGCCAAATCCGCTAGTCAGTGAATTTTCTTCGATCGTCACCAAGTGAGGTGCTTCTTCGGTCAGTTTTTTTATGAGCTCCCCATCCAGTGGTTTAAGGAAGCGGGCATCTGCCACGCCACAGGAAACTCCCGCTTCAGCTAAAATTCGCGAAACTTCAAGCGCGACCTCAACCATTGAGCCGATTGCTAGAATATTGACATCTTTTCCTGTTTTTAAGACGCTACTTTTACCAAGTTCAATCGGTGAATTTTGCAGTTCCTCCGGAATAGACGCAACTTCTGCCCGTGGGTAGCGAATTGCGATTGGCATAGCCTGAGCAGTTGCCTAGCGCAGCATTGCTTTTAACTCACTTTTACTTGATGGAGCTAATACAGTTAAGTTCGGGATACACTGCAAGTAAGAAAGATCAAAAGTCCCATGATGGGTGGGCCCATCTTCGCCGACAAGACCAGCGCGATCAATTGCGAAAATAACCGGGAGATTTTGCAGACAGACGTCATGAATGATTGAATCATAGGCGCGTTGTAAGAAGGTCGAATAAATGGGAATAATCGGTTTCATGCCGCCTTGGGCAAGCCCGGCAGCCATCGTGACTGCGTGGCCTTCAGCGATTCCAACATCAAAATAACGTTTTGGATAAGTTTTTGAAAATTTCCGAAGTCCTGTTCCATCGGGCATTGCTGCGGTAATCGCAACAATAGAAGGGTCTTCTTTGGCAAGCTCAAGTAAGGTCTCACTAAAGACCGATGTATAGCTAGGAATATCACTATTCTTACACACTTCGCCTGTATCAATGCAAAATGGACCTACCCCATGAAAAGTATGGGCACTCTTTTCCGCAGGGGTGTAACCCAGTCCTTTTTTCGTTAGAACATGAACTAAAATCGGCCCCGGCAGCTCGCGCGCTTTTTTGAGAATCTCAATAAGTTGAGGTAGATCATGACCATCTAAAGGGCCAAAATATCGAAAACCCAGCTCTTCAAAAAAAGCCCCCGGTACAAGCAGATACTTGATTCGTTCTTTTAAATTTTCTAAATGGTCAGCCATCGTACCGCCAATTGTAGGGAAACGGCGCAGTAATGTCTCAATATCTTGCTTCATTTTCGCATAATTAGGATCTAAACGAAATTTTGAAAAGGTATTGGATAGAGCGCCAACATTATGATCAATCGACATTTCATTGTCATTTAAAATAACCATTAAGTCACTTTTCACATGACCTGCATGATTAAGGGCTTCATAAGCCATACCACCGGTCAGACTGCCATCACCAATAATTGCAGCAACTCGATGTTTTTCTTTCTTCTGATCCCGCGCTAAGGCAAGTCCAAGAGCAGCGGAAATAGAAGTACTCGCGTGCCCAGTACCGAAGGCGTCATAAGGACTTTCTGATATTTTTGGAAAGCCACTGAGTCCTTGGTATTGACGCAGCTTTACAAACTCTTCTTGCCGACCGGTCAGCAATTTATGAACATAGGCTTGATGGCCTACGTCCCATACTAATTTATCTGCTGGCAAATCAAAGACTCGATGGAGTGCAATGGTCAATTCAACGACCCCAAGGTTTGGCGCTAAGTGCCCACCATTTTGGGATACTCGATCAATCAGCATTTCACGAATCTCTTGAGCGACTTTTTTAAGAGCGCTCATATCTAATTTTTTTAAGTCTTCCGGAGAGCCGATTGAACTTAATAAATCTTTCAAACTAATGACCTCCCTGTACGCTCAAACATCCATAACCAGTATATCATGGAAGCACTTGCTACAGAATTTATTGTCGGCGAGCGACGAGCGACTGAACTATTTCAGCTAAAATTTTTCCCGAAGCGCCAAAGTAAGTGGCGGCATTAAGGGCGATTTTGACTTGTTCGGTTGCCATCTTTTCAGCAGCTTCGAGACCATAAAGGCTCACATAAGTTGCTTTTTCGTGTTCGGCATCATTGCCGGGTTGTTTTCCCATCTCTTCTGCAGTTCCAATCACATCTAAGATATCATCGGTGATCTGAAAGGCTAAACCAAAGGCATCTGCATATTCCGTTATTTTTTCTAGTGCAATTTCCTCGCCACCAGCGAGCCAGACTCCACTTCGAAGAGCTGCCCGAAAGAGTTGTCCGGTTTTCGCACGATGGATGGCTTTCATCCGCTCTTCGCTGATTTTATGTCCTTCGGCGGCTAAATCCATCGCCTGTCCCTGGACCATTCCGATCGGACCGGCTGAGCTAGCAAATTCTTTTACTGCCCAAATCAAACGTTCCGGCGACACATTTGTCTGTGATGCTAGAACTTCAAAGGCGAGGGTAAGTAGACCATCACCAGCCAAAATCGCTGATCCAACACCGAATACTTTATGGTTAGTCAATCGACCTCGGCGATAATCGTCATCATCCATTCCGGGCAAGTCATCGTGAATCAGAGAGTACGTATGAATCATTTCCAAGGCGCAAGCTGCGTCTAGAAATTTTTCACCGGATTTCCCTTGAGTTTCAGCAGCAGCCATCAGTAAAATCGGGCGAAGTCGTTTTCCTCCGGCCATCAAGCTATAAGACATTGCCTCATAAGTTTCTGGTGCTTCTTCTCGCCCAGACTCCATCCAGTCTTCCAAATGCTTTTCAACCAATGATTTTTTTTCTTCTAAATATTTTTTCAGCATTATTCAACACCTCCTGATGGATTCCACTCAACTTCTGCAATTTCTCCTGGTTCGGTCTCGACAATTTTTGTCAAAACCTGTTCCGCATCATCGAGTTCTTTCAAACACTGATCGGATAACTCAATGCTTTTTTTGAAGACTTTCAGCGCATCAGAAAGAGGGAGTTTCCCTTCTTCTAGCTTTTGCACATTTTTTTCTAATTCCTCTAAAGCCTCTTCAAAAGTGAGAGCTGAGTCAAAAAGTGTTGCTTCTTCTTTTTTCTTAGCCATCTTATTCTCTCTCCTTTACAATTGCGACAAGTCTGCCTTTAGCAAGTTGAATCGCAATCTGACTATCGATATCCACTTGGGAAGAATCGGTTAGCACCTGTCCGTTTGCATCTTCAACAAAACTATAACCACGAGCTAAATTTTGATAAGGATCCAAATTTTTTAACCGAAGATACATATTTCCCCAGCCAGATTTTTTCTCTTCCAAAACTTTTAAAGAAAAACGATCTGCTTTTTCGATAAGCGTCTCAGTCTTTCTACGCTTTTCGATCATATAGAGATTTATTTCTCGCTGAAGCCGATTTTTTATCGGTCTGATTTTCTCGTCATAACGATCTAAAATATTTTCAATCAGTCGGATGGACCGCTGGCGATCTCTTCGGATGCGAGAAATCCACATTTGTTGATCTGGAATCAATAGCTCCATCGCTTGGGACGGAGTAGCAGCTCGTACATCGGCAACATAGTCAGCAAGGGTGGTGTCACTTTCATGGCCCACTGCTGAAATAATCGGTGTTTTCGCTTTTGAAATGGCTCGTACGACAACTTCTTCGTTAAAGGCCCAGAGCTCTTCTAAAGATCCGCCGCCTCGTCCGACAAT
>JAGOZY010000104.1 GCA_018058445.1 Negativicutes bacterium
CAAAGCAGCCTCGATGGCTAGTAATACTAAAGAGCACCTCTTCAAGGGCTGGAACATCCTTGCTACCATAGCTAGGATGAGGAGCTCTTGTAAAAGGCAACTGATAGAGTGTATCCATTTCTTCAACCGCCAGCGGATAGCTCGGCGGAAGCTGAACTAAATAGCGCCCGTTGTGTCCTTGGACTACTGCTTTTCCTCGAATTGGATCTTGCTCCCAATATTGAGTTTTAAAGGCAGAAGCAAATGCTTTTTTATTTCGCGATACTGCTTCAAAAGGAGCGACTTCCAAATACTCATCCACATATTCAAGTGAATCGCTAAAGAAGCAGGTTCCCGGAATATGGTGGATATTTTCAATTGGAATTCCAGCGGCTAAATTTTCAGCAATCCCTTGAATAGCCCGCTCACCCATTCCATAGATGATCAGGTCTGCTTGGCTATCTACAAGAATCGAAGGCATTACTTTATCGGCCCAATAATCATAATGAGCAAATCGTCGCAAGCTGGCCTCAACGCCGCCAATAATCACAGGCATATCCGGCCATAGCTTTTTAACAAGTTGGCTATAGACAGTCACTGCTCGGTCAGGTCGTTTTCCGCCTTCACCACCCGGCGTGTATTTGTCATCGGAGCGACGATTCTTTGCAGCAGTATAATGGCAAAGCATCGAATCTAAGTTTCCGGCATTTACCAGAACACCCAATTTGGGCCGGCCCAATGATGCAATATCTTCTGTCGAATCCCATCGAGGCTGAGCTACAATTCCAACCCGATACCCTAAATGTTCAAGCCATCTAGCAATCAGTGCAGTTGAAAAAGACGGATGATCCACATAAGCATCTCCGCTAATAAATAAAAAATCTAATTCATCCCATTTGCGTTGTTTCATTTCCGCCTGGGTCATGGGTATTGGTAAAACCATTTTTTCCTCCTAATTGACTCCCGGGGCTCGAAAAATCTTCTGAGTGATTTCATTGCTCTCGCTCAGACGCCCCTGATCAACTCCATTATATCTTACTTTGACTGCTTGCCCTTTACCAGCAACTAATTGAATTTCCTCATTTCCTTGCCAAGTATGTTGGCTACCTCCTTGGACAAATCCCTCCATTTTAAGATTGCCGTCCACTTTAACTTGAAGCCACACATTTTGATCAGAGATAACCTCGACTTTAATTGTACCATTTTGTCCACCCATAAAGAGACCTTTTGTTTTTTGCCACAAAAATGGCCCTTGCCAAATTGCCAATATAATCACAATCACCAAAACCACAATTGCGGCGATACAGCCCCAAGGTTTTTTCTTTGGAGGAAGCTCTCGCTCTGCTGTACGTTCTCGCCGCGCAGTTCGTTGACGCTTCACAGGCTCTTCAATCTTTACGAGCTTTTCTTGTTCATATTGTGCAGTTGCTTCATCTGGAGAAATTCCTAGGAAACGGGCATAGTTTCGCAGGAAGCCTTTTAAATAGACTTCACTGGGAATTCGATCATAATTACCGCTCTCTAACGCTTCTAAATAGCTTCGACGGATATACAGTTCTCGTTCAACCTCTTCTAAAGAAAGGCGCTTATTAACCCGACCTTTTTTTAGACGTTCGCTTAATGATTCCATAACGAATCACCTCTATTTTCTTATCTAAAAATCACTGATTTTTATCTTTCATCAAGAAACGCTGGTAGATTTGATCTGGCGACATCATGAGTTCCCGTGGTTTGCTACCTTGACTTGGCCCGACAATCCCACATTGCTCCATCACATCCACGAGCCTTGCTGCTCGTGGGTTACCAATTCGAAATCGCCTTTGAAGCATGGATGCCGAAGCCTGCCCCGTATCAATAACAATGCGAAGCGCATCTTCCCAAAGCTCATCTTGCTCATCGAAGAGACTTGTCTGTCCTTCATCAGAACCGGCCCCCGCAGTAACCCCTTCGGCATATTCAGGCTCACCTGTAATTTGCCCTTTTACGAACGTAAGTAATCTTTCGACCTCGTCATCTGATATAAAAGCCCCTTGAACCCGTAGCGGTTTTGCCATGCCAGCTGGTGAAAAGAGCATATCTCCTTTTCCAAGAAGTTTTTCCGCACCGCCCATATCCAAAATCGTACGAGAATCGATTTGGGAGCTTACCGAAAAGGCAATACGTGAAGGAATGTTAGCTTTAATAAGTCCGGTAATGACATCCACCGAAGGACGCTGAGTCGCAAGAATTAAATGAATCCCAGCAGCCCGCGCCATCTGGGCGAGACGACAAATCGCATCTTGAACCTCTACCGGTGCTACCATCATTAAGTCCGCTAATTCATCAATGATAACAACGATTTGGGGAATTTTCTCTTCCCCATGTATTTGGGCAAGTTCATTATAGCGGCCTAAATCACGAACGGAAGCAGCAGCAAAAAGAGTGTATCGCCGCTCCATTTCGCGGACAGCCCATTGAAGAGCTTTAGCAGCTTTCTTCGGGTCATTCACAACTGGCGTTAACAAATGAGGAATTCCGTTATAATGAGTGAGTTCAACGACTTTCGGGTCAATCAAAATAAATTTGACTTCCGTTGGTAACGCTTTAAAAAGGATACTGGTAATCAATGTGTTGATACATACACTTTTTCCAGAGCCGGTCGCGCCTGCCACGAGCATATGAGGCATCTTCGCAAGATCGGCAATAATCGGTGCACCAGCAATATCTTTTCCAAGTCCAACACTTAACTTCGAAGTCGAATCTTTAAATTCAGGGGTCTCAAGAACATCCTTAAGTGCAACACTGGATACGGTTTGATTCGGAACTTCGATCCCAACTACGGCTTTACCAGGAATTGGCGCCTCAATTCGGATACCAGAAGCAGCCAATTTTAAAGCAAGATCATCCGCTAAATTTAAAATCTTATTTACTTTTACACCTGGGGCTGGCTCAATCTCAAATTGAGTTACTGCAGGTCCTTGTGAAAAACGAATAACTCGAGCACGCACACCAAATTCTTCCAGTGTTTTTTCAAGTAAAAGGGCTTTCTCGCGAATTTCTTTTTGCGCGCCTCCCATTCTACGACTACTACCTTTTAAAATTGACAGGGGGGGCAATTGATAAGGTTTGCTTGGTTTCTCTTCTTTAATCGCCATACTTGATGGCATTTCTAAAACCGGCACCGCTTTAAACGGATCAAGAGGCAAGTCATCTTCACTGTGATAGCCATTTTGAAATTTCGCTGCGGTTCGAAGGACAGAAAGAGGCTGACTCCATTCCTCCGCAGGAGGCTCTGCCTCTGCCGAACTCACTCTGGCAGATTCTTCTTTCCGCGATAGCTCACTGCTAGGGTAGATCTCCTCCGCGAGTGACTCTTCAAGGGCCAGTTCGTCGGAAAAATTTTCAATGGGACTCGATTCATCATCAATTTCCCAAGGTAAAGGTCCAGTTCGTCGCTTTTCAATACTACCTTCAAAAATTGGAATTTCTTTTATTGGCTTTTCCCAAGGATGAGAAAATTCATTGATTTCTTCTGCCCCAAAATCCTCTTCAAAAGGAAAGAGCGCATCATCTTGATTAAAAAAGTCGCGATTTTCATCAGATCTAGTAGGTCTAACACGCGAGATAGTCCCACGGTCATTACTTAAAGAAGATTCTTTATACACTTCTTTCGGGATCGCTTCCTTGCCATTTCTTGAAAATAGGAACGGCCAGATTACGTATAAAAAAGAGATTCCAAATCCCGCTCCAATGACAAGCCAAGTGCCTCCCTGCCCAAGGTATTTGTGAAGTCCCAGTAAAGTAAGCCCGGCAAAAAGCCCTCCTCTATTTGGCAAGCTTTCCGGCATGACCTCGAATCCGACAGGGACTAATAGCTGATGAACAATACAAAGTCCAAAAAACAGAACTCCAAGCCAACCATAAAAACGCCCCTGACTCCAAAAAGATCGTTTTTTTAGCAGGAGAAATCCACCGCATGCAATAATAAAAAACGGAATAATAAAAGCTCCCCAGCCAAATAAATTTCGAAGAATTTTCTTGAACAGATCCCCAATGATTCCACTTTCAAATCCAAAAAGAGTCACGGCAAAAAATCCGCCAACCAAAAAATAAGCTATACTAATCCACACATAGCTTTTTGACTCTACTTGTATCTCTTTTTTTACTGTTGTTTTTTTGGCGGCCAATTCGTCCGTCCCCCTTTCGTTTAATTACATTTCCCCAAGCTCCATGATACGCTATTTTCGCGATAAGAACAAGTTTTCTATTCGATTTAGCTTGCTTTTACAAAACAGCTATGCTACCATTATCCTGTTGTAGTGCAAATAATTACCATTGCAGGCAAGGAGGTGTATCTGATGGCAAGCTTCTGTGAAATTTGCAATAAAGGAGTTACGGCTGGTTTTAATGTCAGTCACTCCCATCGTAAAACAAAACGTACTTGGAAACCAAACATCCAGCGTGTTCGTGGCGTAATTAATGGTCAGGTAACACGTGTTAATGTATGCACTCGTTGCATCCGTTCTGGAAAAGTACAACGAGCAATCTAATTTTTGGATTAGATTCATAAAAAAGCGATTCCGATAGTATCGGAATCGCTTTTTTAATGTCACCAATTAGGCAGCATGGCTTTTACTTGCTCATTCTCCAAAGAAGTCACTGCGTTTTTCAGATCTATCTCCATTTTTTCGACGAGTTGATCTACACCCGAGAAAACAAGTTCTGGTCGTAAATACTCGGCAAAAGCAACTTTTAAAGTCTGTCCATACAGATCTTCGTCGAAATGAATTAAATGTACCTCAAGTCTTTTGGCACGTTCGCCTGGAAAAGTCGGATTCGTTCCAACACTTGCGACTGCTGGAAGCCAATGGCTCGCTTTCTTTACCCAAACTGCGTAGACTCCGCTTGCTGGCAAGAGTGCGCCTGATTCTAGTTCGAAATTTGCAGTTGGAAAACCAATTGTCTTCCCTCGTCCATCTCCTGCGATAACTTTTCCGGTTAAATGATAGGTTCGGCCTAGCATTTCGCCAGCAAGTCCCACCTCACCGGCCTTGAGTAAAGTTCGAATACGGGTGCTACTGATTGGCAGTCCACCCATTTGGACATAGTCGACAATTTTGACTTCGAAACCTGCTTCTTTTGCCCAGTTTGCAAGAAGTTCTGAATTGCCTTCTTGAGAATGGCCGAAATGATAGTTCGGTCCAACAACTAAACCAACGGGTTTTAAGACGTTCACTAGCCACTCAAAAAACTCTCGTGCTG
>JAGOZY010000105.1 GCA_018058445.1 Negativicutes bacterium
GCTCAGCACCGCCGACACCCAGCTCAATCGGAATCGCGATCTCCCAGTTTGGTATTTTTTCACGAATCCATTCTATTTCATTTGGATGAACCGCCAGAATAATTTGATTCACACCGCACTTTTCTAGTGCTTTTAGAGTATGAACCAAGATCGGTTTCCCGCCGAGTGGCAAAAACAATTTATTCCCTTCACGGCCCATGCGGGTTCCTTGACCTGCTGCAGGTACAATCGCTACAATCATCAGCCAATCCCCTTTCAAACCTGACACAATTGGCGTTCTATTTTGGACGGACAAAAATCATACGACCCGCTGCGGTTTGAAGCACCGAGGTAACTACCGTCTCAATGGTTTCGCCAATTAATTTTCTACCATCTTCAACAACGATCATCGTGCCATCATCCAGGTAACCAATTCCCTGACTGGCCTCCTTACCTTCTTTGACCACAAGTACAGTCATTTCTTCACCCGGTAAGAGAACCGGTTTAATCGCATTGGCAAGTTCATTGATGTTAAGAACCTTAACCCCTTGAATTTCGGCTACTTTATTCAAGTTATAATCATTCGTCAGTACTTTCCCCTTGGTAAGTTGACCGAGTCGAACGAGTTTTGCATCTACTTCAGAAATATCATCAAAATCGCGACTATCGATTTTAATCGTCATTTTCTTTTCTTTTTGCAAGATGTTTAAAACATCTAAGCCACGGCGCCCTCGATTTCGCTTAAGTCCATCGGAAGAATCAGCAATATGCTGCAATTCAACCAGTACAAATTTAGGAATAAGCAAAGTACCTTCTAGAAAACCAGTTCGGCTCAAGTCGACAATTCGTCCATCGATAATCACGCTTGTATCAAGAATCTTTGCGGACTCTTCCGAGCTGGCTTCGCCCTCTATTGGAGCAGCTTCACGTTTTCTCACCCAGCCTAATCGGCTAATAAACTGAAATAAATCATCTCGTTTCTTGATTCCGACGTTCAGACCAATGTAAGCAAGTACGACACTCAGCACGCCAGGAATATAATTGCCGATAAAAGGAAGAGGCATAAAAGCCCAACCAAATAAATTCGCTAAAATTAAGCCGACCATCATTCCCAGAGCACCCACCAGAATATCTGCTGTACTCATTTTATTGACTTGATTTTCCAGCCAAAAAGTAAAAGCCCAAAATCGTTTAATAATTGCAGGCGCCATTAAATAGCCACAGATTCCACCAATAATCGTTCCAATGATCGCTGCAATAACGGTCGAAAGAGGTACACCTAGCCAACCAATTTTCCAAATTTCCGACTCAATATAAGGCAATAAATAGGGAAATAGCCAGGTCATAATTAAAAAACCGCCGGTTGCGGTAAAAAGTACGATGACTAACCGCCAAATCCGGTCTATCATTCTTTTCCCCCTTTTAGCTGAAGCTGTTTATTTTCAAGTCATAATAAGATAGATTATACCATAATACCCTGCACGAAAACCTGCTTTTTTCAACTTCCAAGAACCTTTTTTGCGAACTTTTTGTGACTTTTATTTGACGATTCCACTTTCAATTTCTATAATGAAAATATATGAGTAAGGGCAGGTGCGGAAAGATGGCAAATGATTTAAAAGAATTTCAGTCCTCTGTAGACACGTATCTTATCCGGCACCGTAGCGTTCTAGACGTGCTGACTAAATTACAGGAATCCTCAGCTCGAGTAAGCAGAAGCTTTGCAAAAGCAGTGACTGAGTGTGGTTGTATCGAAGTTCACGCGGACAAACAAGTCACTGGAACCTCCACCACTTATGAAGAACTTAAAGAGTGCATGTCCTCTCACATCGACCGACAACTTTGCAAGGATTGCCGCGAAGTTCTCAGTCAAGAGATGGGAGCGACTCTTTTTTACCAAGCCGCGCTATGCCAACTAATGGGACTTGATCTCGAAGATATTTTAGACGGCGAGCTTAAACGAATCCAAACCCTCGGCTTCTTTCACTTAACTTAATAATAAATGCTTAAAATACTCCGGACCTTTCGGTTCGGAGTATTTTTATTGGCTTACTTTTTTGCCTTTTCGATCAGTCCGGCCTTAAGCATCTCTTGAATCGTGCTCACAGGTACCACATCTTTAGCCCCCGCCGCCTTGGCATCTTTCAAATTGCCTTTAGGCACGATGAATCGATTATAGCCAAGTCGCAGAGCTTCTCGAATCCTTAGCTCCACCTGTGGAACCGCTCGCACTTCACCAGTCAAACCTACTTCCCCCATAATTACCGTATGAGGATCTAAGCTCTGACCGCGAAAGCTTGATACCAGTGCCGACACCACAGCCAGATCAGCAGCAGGCTCTCCGGCCTCAAGTCCGCCGATCACATTGATATAAATATCCTGACTACTTAAAGATAGGCTCATTCGTTTCTCAAGCACTGCCGCCAAAAGAGCAAGCCTACCTGTATCAAATCCCGCCGCAGTCCGCCGAGGCGTACCAAAACAAGTTAAAGACACCAATGCCTGAATTTCAATTAGTAGCGGTCTGGCTCCTTCCATGCAGGCAAAGACCGTCGACCCCGGCGCATCGGAAGGACGCTCCGCCAATAGCAGAGCTGACGGATTTTCAACTTCCATCAATCCCTTTTGAGTCATCGAGAAAATTCCCGCCTCATGAGTTCCACCAAAACGATTCTTGATCGCCCGTAGCACCCGAAAAGCATGGCTACGATCTCCTTCAAAATAGAGAACCCCATCCACCATATGTTCAAGCACACGTGGGCCAGCAATCGCTCCATCTTTTGTCACATGTCCGATAATCAAAGTTGAAATTGTTTTTTCCTTTGCAAGTCGTAGCAGCCGTCCGGTACATTCTCTCACCTGACTTACGCTACCAGGAGTCGAAGCAATTTCAGGCAAATAAAGAGTCTGAATTGAGTCGATAATCATCAACGCCGGATTAATCTGCTCCGCCTCTTGAAGTACTCCTTCAAGTTCTGTTGTCGCAAGAAGTAGCAATGAATCTGGGAGTGGCCCTAACCGTTCTGCCCGCATTCTAATTTGGGCTGCCGACTCTTCGCCCGACACATAAAGAACGACCTGGCCGGAGCTTGCAATCGAAAGAGCAGCCTGCAAAGCCAAAGTGGACTTTCCAATTCCTGGATCTCCACCTAATAAAAGTAGCGACCCCGGCACAATCCCGCCGCCTAGTACCCGATCCACCTCAGATATCCCAGATGCCATACGCGGCAGAGGCTGCACTTCTACTGCCGTAATCGGTTGAGGCTTAGCTTGAATCAAAGGACGAGTTACCCCGCTATTCCCTTTTCTCACCAGCTCTTCCTTCATGGAGTTCCAGACCCCGCAGCCGGGACAGCGACCCAGCCACTTAGGCGAATCATAGCCACATTCCTGGCAGAAAAATACATTTTTTGTCTTCGCCATCAAACTACTCCATTCTAACTACCTATTCAACGCTCTTTTATGGAAAAGAGCCCAACGATCTTTTAGATGACCCTTGGACTCTTTCGCTATTTAACCCTTATTTTCCTTTCTTTTGAAAGTTCAAACCTTCTTCGCCTTTATCGATCAGGATCGTATCGCCTTCGGCAAAATCCTTCCGCAGTAGCGAGTCAGCGAGCTCATCTTCAATCATTCGTTGAATCGCTCGTTTTAAAGGACGTGCCCCATACTGAGAATCTACCCCTTCAGCTAAGATATAGTCTTTGGCTTCCAAAGTAAATTCCAAAGCCAACTCATGTTCAGCCAATCGTTTTTGCACTCCTGTTAACAGGATATCCAAAATCTCACGCTGCTCGTCATGGGAAAGATTCGTAAATACGATCATGTCATCCAGACGATTCAAGAACTCTGGACGGAAGATGCGTTTGACAGCTTCTAGTATTTCCTTCGCATCCTGCCCGTTTACTTTCTCTTCTTTACCGTTATTAGCAAGGAAGCCCATTGCTGCGCTATCCATACCCGCTGCTTTCACACCAGCATTTGAAGTCATGATAATCACCGTATTTCTAAAGTCGACCGTGCGACCTTGTCCATCGGTTAAGCGACCATCATCAAGAACTTGAAGAAGCATGTTGAAGACATCTGGATGAGCTTTTTCAATTTCATCCAGCAAGATGACCGAATAGGGTTTACGCCTTACCGCCTCAGTCAATTGTCCACCTTCATCATAGCCCACATATCCAGGAGGTGCTCCAACCAAGCGAGACACCGTATGTTTTTCCATATACTCAGACATATCGAGTCGAATCATCGATTGCTCATCGCCAAAGAGAGCTTCAGCCAACGCTTTAGCAAGCTCGGTTTTCCCGACCCCAGTCGGTCCTAAGAATAAGAATGAGCCAATCGGACGTTTGGGATCTTTAAGCCCAGCCCGGGAACGGCGCACCGCTTTTGAGACCGCACTTACCGCTTTATCTTGTCCAACAACCCTCGAATGCAGCACTTCTTCCATTTTAAGAAGTCGCTGACTTTCCTCTTCTTCTAAACGGCTGACCGGGATTCCGGTCCAACCAGACACGACCTGTGCAATAGTATCTTCATTCACTACCCGCTGATCTTTGCCGCTACTTTCTTTAGCGGACTCCAGTTCTTTCTGGGCCGTCTGGATCTGGTCACGAACCGTTGCCGCTCGCTCAAATTCTTGGGCTAAAATCGCTTCTTCTTTTTCCTTTTCAAGATTTTCGATCTGTTTCATTTTCTCTTTACGACTCGGATCTTCCGGACGCTCAGCAATTCGAATACGCGAAGCCGCCTCATCCATCAAATCAATCGCTTTATCCGGCAAGAATCGGTCACTGATATAGCGCTCTGATAGTTTCACCGCAGCAACCAGCGCATCGTCGGTAATTTTCACACCATGAAATGCCTCGTAACGATCCCGCAGACCTTTAAGAATCTCAATCGCTTCATCCACACTCGGCTCACCAACCATCACTGGCTGGAAGCGTCGCTCCAAAGCTGCATCTTTTTCGATATGTTTTTTATATTCATCCAAAGTAGTCGCACCAATGACTTGAATCTCACCACGAGCCAAAGCAGGTTTTAAGATATTTGCCGCATCCATTGATCCTTCCGCGGCTCCTGCACCGATCAACGTATGAAGTTCATCAATGAAAAGAATCACCGAGCCATCTTTGCGCACTTCATCCAGCACTTTTTTAAGTCGCTCTTCAAATTCGCCTCGATATTTTGTTCCAGCAACCATAC
>JAGOZY010000106.1 GCA_018058445.1 Negativicutes bacterium
CTTTCAAGGAAGCGAGCAACGAAAATTAGTTGAGTAGCATCTGAAATCAAAGCTGGTTTTTCAATCATATAAGTCAGCAATTCTCGAAAAATTTGGCCATATAAGGAATCGACTTCATCATCGGCCTGACAAACTTTTTGAGCAAGCATTAGGTCGCCACTTTGATAAGCAGTCAAAGCCTCGCGAACCATTTTACAAGCCATTGCAGACATCCGTGGAATATCTACCAAGGGTTTGATATGTCCTTTCGCATGATCCATATGAGTTACAATTCGGCTGATGTCAAAGGCATAGTCGCCAATTCGCTCGAGGTCAGTCGTTATTTTAAGCCCAGTCGTAATGACCCGTAAATCCCTTGCTAATGGCTGCTGACGGGCAATCATCGTTACACACTTATTCTCAATATCAATTTCCATCTGATCAATTACATCATCAGCCGTCATGATTTGTTCTGCAGTCGTTACATCTAATTCTACCAACGCTTGAATTGATTTTTCCAACGCAAGAATTGCAGTTTCACCCATTAGTAAAATATCAGTCTGAACCTCTAACAGCTCTTGATCATATCCTTCACGAACGCCCATTTAAATTCTCCTCTCATCTCTTGTATTCAATTATCCAAAACGACCGGTAATATAGTCTTCTGTCCGTTTATCACTGGGGCGAGTAAAGATTTGATCCGTCTGCCCTGTTTCGATTAAATCTCCATTCAGAAAGAAAGACGTTTCATCTGAAATTCTAGCAGCTTGCTGCATATTATGCGTTACCACAACAATCGTATAGTCTTGTTTTAGCTTGCCTAGTAACTCTTCCACTTTCATTGTTGAGATTGGGTCGAGCGCGGAGCACGGCTCATCCATCAAGAGAATCTCTGGTTCCACTGCAAGTAGTCTCGCAATACAAAGACGCTGCTGCTGTCCGCCCGAAAGCCCGAGGGCAGAATAATCTAGCCGATCCTTTACTTCATCCCAGAGAGCTGATCCAATCAGGCTCCGCTCAATAATTTCATCTAAGTCTTTTTTCTTATTATTCCCATGGATTCTCGGTCCATAAGCTACATTTTCATAAATACTCATCGGAAAAGGATTCGGGCGCTGAAAAACCATACCGACTCTTTTTCGCAGATCGACCACATCAGTTCCCGGTTGATAGATATCTTGCCGATCAATCCGAACTTCCCCTTCGATGCGTACTCCCGTGATCAGGTCATTCATTCGATTTAAAGATCGTAAAAAAGTAGATTTGCCACAACCGGATGGGCCGATTAAAGCCGCAATCGAGTTTGATTTTATCGTCAAGTTAATTCCCTTTAGAGCGATTCGATCCCCATAAAACAGTTTCAAATCAGTCGTTTTAACTTTCTCACTCACACTCATAGTTCACCTCTCCTGTCTTACTTTAGAGAGTAGCATAGATGAGCACACCCGAAGGTTAACATTTCTTTATCTTTTTGTTAACTTTTATGTTTACGCTTCTTTTTCATATTTTCTATCTTCATTTTTTAAAAACGACAAAAACCTCGAAAACAAACGATATGACGATTATCAGAGAGTTAATTCCATTTTTTTATGTAAAAAACGTCTTACTTTGTGGTTATTTCCTTCTAAAAGGACTTTGCACCTTAGAATACATAAGCGTAGTATTACCTTGTAGATAACTCCTAAAGGAGGGAAATAAAATGATTACTCAAACACTGTTTTTCATAGCTGAGACCTTTTTCCTCTGTATATTAATTTCTATGATCTTCGTTACACTTTTTGCGGTGATCAGCCAATTTCGAAATCGAAAAAATGGCTGGAAAACACTCTTACTCCTAGTTCCCTTCTCCATTTTGGTTTTAGCTGACTCACTTGGAGCTATTGCTGGGATCACTTATATCGGCTTTCAGCACTGGATCATACCAGGAATAGTTGCACTTTTACTCAACATTCTATTTGGAACACTAATTTGGCGAACTCAAGTTCACTAAATAAAAAAGATCTGCATTTGCAGATCTTTTTTTATTTCACGATTGGGTAAAATCACGCATTCGATAACCAATACCCCTTACCGTTTCAATCGCCTCAGCAACATCCGAGTTGATCTCCGCCAACTTTGAGCGCAAATGCCGAATATGTACATCGACAGTACGAGTGTCGCCAAAATAATCATAGCCCCAAATTAATTCAAGAATTTGCTGACGGCTGTAAGCCCGACCGGGATGCAAGACAAACATCTTTAAAAGTTCATATTCTTTCGGAGCTAAATCTAATTTTTTTCCTTCCAGGTACGCTTCATAGCCAGTTTCATCAATACGTATCGGCCCCAAGAGCTGTTCTTCTTTTTCTTTTCCCTCTTTCGCCTTGACTGCACTCTCCGTTTTAACATTGGCTCTTCGAAGTACTGCTTTCACTCGCGACATTAATTCACGCGGACTAAAGGGCTTTGTAACATAATCATCGGCCCCCATCTCAAGACCCACAATTTTATCAATCTCATCTTCCCGAGCGGTAAGCATAATAATCGGTAACATCTTCCAATCGGGATCACGTCGTATCAATCTACACAACTCTAGTCCCGTAACCCCTGGGATCATCCAGTCTAAAATCGCTAAGTCAGCCCCCTGCTTTTTTAGCAATTCGAAAGCTTTTTCGCCGTCATCAGTTTCCAAAACTTCAAAGCCTTCTTTTTCTAAATTAAAGCGAACCAGCTCTCGAATCGACTCTTCATCTTCCACAAGTAAAATACGTTCTGCCATATTTTCTGATGCTCCTTTCGCTTCCTCCTTTTACCATGCCACAAAATTTCTTTTTTGACAAATCAATAATCGTCTTAACTGTTCAACCACACAAATGACTTTTTATTTATTTTCTATCTAATGCAAAATGAAAATGATAAAATAGACTTAGGCAATACAAATCATCGTTAGATGCAAAAGGAGGATCTTTATGGCAAACGCAAAAACTCTCGCACCGCAAATTATTGAATTAGTTGGTGGTAAAGAAAATATTCAGGCAGCCACTTATTGTATGACTCGGCTTCGCTTAACTTTAGCAGATTCAGCCAAAGTGGATTCAGCTAAATTAAAAGGACTTGATGGAGTACTTGGACTCGTCGATCAATCAGGTCAACTACAAATTATCTTAGGACCTGGTTTTGTCATTAAAGTAGCCGAAGAGGTGCAATCCCTCACAAATTTACAACTCGGTGAAATTCAAGATGTAAAAGCTCAAATTGACGACAAAAACCGGACTCCTTTTAAATTATTTCTCAGAAAACTAGCCAACATCTTTGTTCCTCTGATCCCAGCGATTGTTGCCTGTGGTATGATCGGCGGGCTAACAAACGTAGCAATCAACCAAGGATGGATTGCTAAAACTAGTGATATCGCCGTATTACTCACAGTTCTTGGCGGAATGGCCATCTCCTTTTTAGGTATTTTTGTCGGTATCAATACCGCCAAAGAATTCGGCGGCACTCCAGTTATGGGTGGACTTGCAGGCGTACTGCTATTTAGCCCAGAAATTGCCAAAATTACTTTAAATGGACAAGTCATGGCCCCAGGTCGTGGGGGTATTATCGGCGTTCTTCTCGTTGCTGCCTTTATGGCTGTACTAGAGCGTCAGCTTCGAAAAATCATTCCAAATGCCCTTGATATCATTCTCGTACCTGCCATTACTTTATTGATCGGCGCCCTAGCTACTTACTTCGCACTCCAGCCGTTAGGAGCCTGGCTCTCCGATGGTATCGTCTGGTTCTTCCGAGCAATGCTAGATTGGGGCGGCCCCATGGCAGGTTACCTCTTAGCCGCGACTTTCCTACCAGTGGTCACGACCGGCCTTCATCAGGGACTCTGGCCGATTC
The DNA here is from genome assembly GCA_018058445.1 of Negativicutes bacterium. Lineage (GTDB taxonomy): Bacteria > Bacillota > Negativicutes > JAGOZY01 > JAGOZY01 > JAGOZY01. The sequence goes on from JAGOZY010000106.1 coordinate 3,844, forward strand.
ACGCCGAACTTCTGAATACACTTAAAGAAAATCCACTCTTCCCAATCCTCGCGATGGCAGGAGCCGGACAAGTCGGCGCCGTCATCGCCATCTATCTAAAAACCAAAAATCGAAAACTCAAAAAAATCATCGGAAGTGCTCTTCCCATTGGCATTTTAGGTATTGGCGAACCACTTATTTATGGGGTAACCCTTCCTCTCGTTCGGCCATTTGTCGCAGCCTGCCTAGGTGCAGGTTTTGGTGGAGCCGTACAAGTCTACTTCAACGTCGCCTTCGTCGCTCTTGGAGTCTCTGGGCTCCCTGCAGTTACCTTAGTTCGGCCAGGTAGCGCAGTCCATTATTTAATTGGACTAATCGTTGCTTACATTGGTGGCTTTATCATGACTTGGCTCATTGGCTTCGACGATCCAAAAAACGAAGATGAACCTACCATCTAGTCGCTAAAAATGTAAAGAAAACGGAGGGCAAATCATGAATTGGCAAACCGGAATCTCCCTTTATCCAGGTCTGGGCTATAGCCTAGAGGAGCAGCTGAAATCCATCGATCTAGCTGGCGCCCATGGAATTAACAATCTATTTACTTCCCTTCATTTGGCAGGCCAAGAAACAGAGCTGCGCCCTGAGCTTACTCGGATTATCGATCACGCGCGAAGCTATGGCATGTCTGTGACCGCTGATATTTCCCCACAAACTACGAAAATCATCGGTTCTGCCCTCACTGGTAAAGCCCTCCGTGATTTTGGTCTCGATGGCATTCGAATTGATTTCGGCTTTTCCGTAGATGAATCAGCAGAACTGGCAGAAGATGGTGACCTGCGACTTGAAGTAAACGCCAGTACAATGACCTGGGAGCAGCTTATCTCTCTTATCGAAACTGGCTTCCCCAAAGAAAAGCTTCTAGGCTGTCACAATTTCTATCCCCGTCCGGAAACCGGCCTTAGCCGCGAGCTCTTTGCTCTTCGCTCGAAAGCATTTCGCGAACAAGGAATTCCAGTTCATGCATTTCTACCTTCCTTTCAAAGACCCCGCGCCCCGCTTGGAAAAGGGCTCCCCACTTTAGAACATCACCGCTACCTCTCCACGCGAACCGCCGCAAAAGAGCTGGCCTATAGCGGACTGGTCGACGGAATTCGCTTTGGCGATCCTCTGCCTGATCATGAAGAAATTCTAGCAATTTCCGCCGTTCATCCTTCTTATATGGAGTTTCGAATTCAGCTCGAAGAAGGGCTCTCCGAAGAAGAAATTGCCCT
>JAGOZY010000107.1 GCA_018058445.1 Negativicutes bacterium
TTTGTTGTACTCGATACTGGTTGCAACTGAATTTTCATTACGCGCCCAGTTCCGTCTTGCAACACCACCCATTACGTCCCACATCATTGCCGAGGCAATGACTTTGGCTGCACGATCAGTACCATCGAGCACCATCCCAAATCCACCGTTGATCGATTTACCGATACCGACACCACCACCATTATGTAGCGCCACTAAACTCATACCACGAGCACAGTTACCGGCAAAGCACTGAGTAGCCATTTCAGCCATCACATTACTGCCATCTTTAATATTGGAAGTTTCGCGAAATGGTGAATCTGTTCCAGAAACATCATGATGATCTCGTCCGAGCATCACGGGCCCGATTTCTCCATTTTTAATCATTTCATTAAATCGTAGAGCAATCTTCGTTCGGCCTTCGGCATCTTGGTACAGAATTCGAGCTTGAGTGCCCACCACCATTTGGTTTTTTTCCGCTTCTTGAATCCAAATATAATTATCCCGATCTTGACCGCGTCGGTTCGGGTCAATACACTCCATCGCAGCTCGATCGGTTTTGCGTAAGTCTTCAGGATCTCCTGAGAGGCACACCCACCTAAAAGGGCCATACCCATAGTCAAATAATTCCGGCCCAAGAATATCTTCTACATAGGATGGAAAAATGAAGCCATCTTTTTCATCAATTCCATTTTTGGAAACTTCTTTAGCGCCCGCATCATAAACGGCCTTCAAGAAAGAATTGCCATAATCAAAAAAGTAAGTGCCATTTTCGGCTAAGGCTTTGATCAATTCGAACTGTTTTCGCAAGCTTTTATCGACTAATTTGATAAATCCTTCTCGGTCTTGAGAAAGCATCGTGGTTCTTTCGTCAAAACTAAGCCCTTGTGGACAATAACCCCCGTCATACGCATTGTGGCAAGAGGTTTGATCAGACAACAACTCAATGTGAATTTGGTGATCTACCGCATATTGGAGAAGATCGACAATATTTCCATGATAGGCAATTGAAATAGGTTCTTTTTTATCCAAATATTCTTTTGCGGTTTTGAATACCTCTCCCAAGTCATCACTGATTTTTGCGACCCACCCTTGCTGATGACGAGTTTCAATTCGCGATAAATCTACCTCTGCAATAATACCCACACCATTCGCCATTTCAATCGCTTTTGGTTGGGCACCACTCATTCCACCTAAGCCGCTAGTAATAAACAAATGTCCACGCAAATCTTCATCGTGCTTTAAGCCCAATTTAAGTCGGCCTGCATTTAAGATCGTATTGAACGTACCATGTACAATCCCCTGAGGACCGATGTACATCCAACCACCTGCAGTCATTTGACCATAATTGGCAACGCCCATTTGCTCGGCAATTTCCCAATCCTCTAAGTTATCAAACATCCCTACCATCAGTGCGTTTGTGATGATCACTCTGGGTGCATCCGGCTTTGAAGGAAATAGTCCCAGCGGATGGCCCGACTCAATCACAAGAGTCTGATCTTGGGTTAATACTTCCAGATATTTTTTGATTAGTCGATATTGCATCCAGTTTTGAAAAACGCTACCAGTTTCGCCATACGTCACTAATTCATATGGATAAAGTGCGATCTCAAAGTCCAAATTGTTATCGATCATGACTTGGAAGGCTTTACCCTCCACACAAGCTCCTTGATACTGATCAATGGGTTTACCATAGATTCTTCCCTCTGGACGGTATCGGTAGGCATAAATCCGCCCATAAGTGACAAGTTCCTCCATAAACTCTGGAGCTAATTTTTCATGAAGTTCCTCAGGTACGTACCGCAAGGCATTTTTTAATGCGACTTCTGCCTGCTGCTTAGTCAAGCGAAATCCTCTATTGGGAGCACGCCGAAGACCTTTGATAAATTCAGGGTATTCAGGTAATCCAGCATCTAATTTGATTTCCATGGCTTCAGAGATTTGGCTGTTTTTTATCATCATTATCCACTCCTTTATCCTTCATACTTTTACCCATCTAGTTGTCTAGATCGCAACATGATTTAAAAAATATGCAATCTAAATCACTGACTAAAAGTAATCATTGATTGACATCTATAACATCAACCACCCTCCTTCTAACAGGCCTTTGTTGTACCAATTATTTATTTGTATATACCATTATCGATTCATCTTACCAAAAATGTACTATACTTTCATAAATAATGCAATGTTTTTTTCAGAACTTTCTAAAAATTCTGTCTTTAATGATTTAACATACTACTAAATTAAAGTAATCTATCCAAAACCCAGTAAAACATGCTATACTTTAACGAAGTAACTTAGTCAAGAAAATCTAATCTTGAAATTGAGGGACATTATGAGTGTAGAAATCATACCACCAGACCGCAACGACAATTCAGGTATACCAATTTTTATACAGATTTCTAATTGGATTCTTCAAAACATTGAGAGCGGTGCATTCCAGCCAAACGATCGATTGCCAACTGAGCGAGAAGTTTCGCAAAAATTTGGCGTATCTCGTGGGACTGTTAAAAATGCCTTCAAAAAACTCGAGCAAGAACAAGTGATCCAAACAATCCAAGGAAGCGGGAGCTACGTATTAAATAGACACGGAGTGCTTGAGAATTGGAATAAAAAAGAAGCTCTCAAACTGATCTCATCCACGCTGCAGAAACTACGCAAAATGGATTTATCAGAGAAAGAACTTAGTAACTTGATCCATCTTTGTCTTGCTTCCCAAGATAGCAATCGCCTTCTTAATGTCGCTATTATTGATAATAATCTGGAAGCCATGCTGGATATGAAAAATCAGCTTTCTTATCTTTCACAGATCTCTATCTCGATTTTTATCATGGAAAGTATCACAGGGAGTCCAAAAGCCGAAGATTTACTTGAAAACTTCGATCTAATTATTGTAGCGTCACCTCACTATAAAGAAGTCACATCTTTACTTCCAGATTTGAAAGAAAAAGTGATTGAAGTCGCAGTTTCACCTAGCCAAGAAGCATTAATTGAGCTCGCAACGCTTGATCGCAACGCTCGAATCGGGATTATTTCCCGCACAAACGTCTTTTTAATTACCGTCCAAGAAACACTGTTTTCTTTCCATTTCAAGCCAGAAAACATCTCTTCATTTTTTGAACTAGAATACACAGTCGAAACTTTCTTCCCTGGTGGTATTGATGCGTTAATTTCCTTTAGTGACGCACATATCTTTACTAGCGAAAACTTTATCCCTCGTAACGAAGCCCTACGCGCTAAAGGTGGAAAACTCATCCGCTTTGAATATCAAATAGAACGGGGTTCCCTCATCTATATCGAAGATAAAATTAATTCGTTACTGCCAGGTCTGTAACCTCTGCAATTTTACAAGGACATCAGAAATTGCCGAAAAGCTACAAGAAAAGGGCTAGCAAATGCTAGCCCTTTTCTCTTTTCTTAGCCCTATAAAACTTAAACTCTACCTGAGCATGATCAATGATTTAATCAATCCACTCAAACTGACGAATTCCAGTAAGCCCATTTTCAGTAAAATAACTCCAAAATTTTGAACCATCTTCACTTACTGTTACAATCTGCCCAAACCTTGGTTCAGAGCTGATTCGATCTTTTCCTGTCTCCATGTCAAAAATTCCCCAATTCCCATACATATAATAGGGTTGGTAGCGACCATCGCCAGGCCAGTTTTTAAAGACTGTTTCTGGCATCTTGCGTGGTTGTCCTTCCACTTCAGGTGGCACAATAGTTTGACCAGTCACCGGAAAATACCCTTCATCTACTTTTCGGATTAGATTTCCTTCATAATCATATACTCGAGTTCGATTGAATTCCCGATTGATAAGTAAGCTTTTTCCGAAAAATACCGATTCTGTTAATTTTAAAATTTCGTCTCCGCTTGAATCTTTTATACTGACTTTATGATCGGTTCCAGTATTGATTTTGCCAAATCCTCCGAACCACCAATTCCCTCCCGGAATAAAAAGCGGCATGTAAAATCCACCAGTTTCCCACGTTTCCAAATACCAGTGTTTATTTTCAGGGTGAGCAAAATCATTTACAGTTGTCAAAACTTGAGCATTCTTCAAATCTAAGAGTTCATCCCCTTCTTTGATGGGACGACCTAGGCGATAAAATCCCGGTAAAACTTCTCGTGCCGAGAGATATTCCTTTCTTTTAGCAGCAACTGGTATAGCTTCACCAAAATTTTGATTCCCCAAATAAGGATAAAAAGCCCATCCCTCTTTTTTTCGACCAAGCAAGCCTTCTAAAATTTTGACATCCGAGCCGTCCTCTGTCTGAGTTTTACGCAAGCTAAGCAGGTCTTTAAATGGCTCTGCATTCCCGAGCATAATTTCTTCTAACGACGCATTCCAAACTCGATATCCTTTCGGTTTACCGTCTTTTCCGTTAGACTCACCAGCAAAAATATCCGATCCAGAAAACAACAATGTTTTAAGATGAGGTAACTCTTTAATGACCTCACCTTGAGAATTCAGCAATTTTAAACCATCTTTTCCATCAAAAGAGTACCAAGTATCTTTGAGTGGATAATAACGACCTGCTTTCTTCAAATCTGCTTTAAGCAATTGGCCGTTCTTGTAGATAGACATTTTTTCCCAGTTTCCAGTTGTTACATAGCCATCTCGATAAACAGTCAAATCTTTATATTCTCCTAATGGCATGATAGTTTTTCCGGTCTCCAAATCCATTAGGCCTTGTGACGATCGCTTTCCACTTAAAGCAAATTGAACTACCGAATAATTTGAATTTCCAGGAAAATTATCGGCCCCATTATAAATAGTCGGAATTCCTAAATCATCCTTCGTACCACCTCGTTCCGTACCATCTGGCAGAGTTACCACTTTTCCGGAGAGATTCATAAATTGCTTTGGATGTTTCTCCTTCGGCCTTTGAAGCCAAAAAAGCTTTCCCGAATCTACATAGTCCACCTTCTCAAACTCAGCTGGAACTGTCAACGTTTCCTGCCAACTTCCAGCATTTACGAGCCCCACTACAGAACTAAAACACAAGACACCACAAAAGGCCACTGGTAAAATTTTCTTCAACATCTTTCCCCCCATATCTATTTAGAGTACTTTGAAAGCATTCCACTCTGCCCTATAG
>JAGOZY010000108.1 GCA_018058445.1 Negativicutes bacterium
GAATACGGTTGCAGATATGTCGATTATGGTGGTTGCACTCATTGGGGTTTCGATGCCAAGCTTTTGGATGGGTTTAATGCTGATGTATTACTTCTCGGTCGAACTTGGAATGTTTCCGGTTGCTGGATGGGGTACTTTGAGTCATGTGGTGCTACCGGCGATTACTCTAGGAAGCGGCGGGGCAGCGATTATCGCTCGAATGACTCGGGCCAGTATGCTTGAGGTAATCCGGCAAGACTATATTCGGACTGCCCGTGCTAAAGGGGTATCAGAGTTTAAAGTGGTGTTTAAACATGCACTTAAAAATGCATTGATTCCGATTATTACGGTAGTTGGTTTGCAGTTTGGGACGCTACTTGGTGGAACGGTCCTAACTGAATCGGTTTTTGCGATTAACGGAGTAGGGCAGCTAATTATTAACGCCATTCGAACTCGGGATTTGCCATTGGTTCAAGGGACCGTTTTGATGATTTCTTTAATTTTTATGATGGTGAATATGGGTGTGGATATTCTTTATAAAATGGTAAATAAACGAGTCGAACTTGATTAAGGAGGCCCAAGATGAATTCAAATGAAGCTACATTAGTTGTCGAAGGCCTCAAGACGTCTTTTTATACAGACGATGGAATTGTCCGCTCTGTAGATGGGGTCGATTTTGTTGTGCCAAAAGGAAAGACTCTCGGATTGGTCGGTGAGTCCGGCTGTGGGAAAAGTATTACAGCTCTCTCGATTTTGCAGTTGATTCCGACTCCTCCGGGGAAAATTGAGGCAGGAAAAATTATTTTCCAAGGAAAAGATTTGCTGACCTTAAGTGAAAAGGAATTACAAAAAATCCGCGGTAATCGGATTTCAATGATCTTTCAGGAGCCAATGACCTCTTTAAATCCAGTCTTTACGGTAGGGAATCAACTCGCTGAAGCTGTAAAACTTCATCAAGGTCTTGATGATAAGGCTGCGATGAATAAGGCCATTGAGATGCTTCAATTGGTAGGTATTCCGTCTCCCGATAAGCGGGTGGAACAATATCCATTTGAGCTTTCCGGTGGAATGCGTCAACGGGTCATGATTGCGATGGCACTATCCTGTAAGCCGGATCTTTTGATTGCCGATGAACCGACAACAGCTCTGGATGTGACGATTCAGGCGCAAATTCTGGATCTTCTAAAGAAACTTCAACAAGAAATGGGCACTTCTATTATTATGATTACCCATGACCTTGGGGTTGTTGCGGAGACTTGTGATCAAGTTGCTGTCATGTATGCCGGGAAAATTGTTGAATACGGTAGTGCAGACGATCTGCTGATGGGGCCAAAGCATCCTTATACCGAGGGCTTACTCAAGTCGTCGCCACGAATTGGCGAAGCCCAAGAACGGCTTGATGCGATTGAAGGCTTTGTTCCGAGTCCATATGCAATGCCGCCGGGCTGCGCTTTTGCTCCTCGTTGCCCTTATAAAATGGAAATCTGTGATGAAGCAATGCCGAATTTACTGGATATCGGCGATGGACGCTTGCTTCGCTGCTGGCTCCATGGGGAAGGAGGAACTCGATAATGGCTTTTCATGGCGGACAACAGCCTCTTTTAGAGGTAAAAAATCTGAAACAATACTATCCGATTAAAGGGGGACTTCTGGGCCGGACAGTCAAAGAAGTGAAGGCTGTAGATGGAATTTCTTTTTCAGTTTATCCAGGCGAAACTCTGGGAGTCGTTGGTGAATCCGGTTGCGGAAAATCAACGACTGGCAGATCGATTCTTCGGCTTGAAGAGCCGACAGAAGGCAGTGTCTTTTATCGGGGGATTAATCTTCTTGAATTATCTAAAGATGAAATGCGTAAAATGCGTAAAGATATTCAAATCATTTTCCAAGATCCCTTTGCTTCTTTGAATCCTAGACGTACAGTGGGGCAAACTTTGGAAGAAGCCCTAGCAATTGCTAAGGTGGTTCCGGCCAATGATCGTCGGATTCGAGCTCTGAAACTGATGGAGCAAGTGGGTCTGCGCCCCGATCAAATTGATCGTTATCCTCATGAATTTTCCGGTGGGCAACGGCAGCGAATTTGTATTGCCCGGGCACTAGCTGTAGAGCCTCAATTGATCGTTTGTGATGAGGCGGTTTCCGCTTTGGATGTGTCGATCCAGGCTCAGGTACTGAATCTCCTCAAAGACCTTCAAAATGAATATGACTTGACCTATCTATTTATCAGCCATGACCTCGGAGTAGTTCATCATATTACGGACCGGGTGATGGTGATGTATCTGGGAAAAGTTGTCGAGCTGGCAGAAACGGATGCACTCTTTGCAAATCCGCGTCATCCTTATACTCAAGCGCTACTTTCTGCGATTCCTTCGCTGGATAGAACCCAACGAAAAGAACGGATCATCCTGCAAGGGGATGTACCCTCACCGATTGATCCGCCAAGTGGCTGTCGATTCCATACTCGTTGTCCATATGCAATGGATATCTGTCGTCAGGAAGAACCGTTACTGCGAGAAATGCCAGAAGCTCACTTTGTCGCTTGTCATTTGGTATAAATCTAATGGCGAAACAAGAGCATAGCAAAATTTCAGAGGCAATTTTAGCCCGCAAAGGTGCTGTCCGTGCGACGAGTATTCCAAAAGAGGTGATTGCGCTTCTCGAACTTGGGAGTATTGAAAGTGTTAATTTAGTAGAATGGCAAACGATTGACCAAGAGAAACTCTTAGCGAATATTTGGCCAAAAATTTCCAAGGATCAAAGCCAGTCACCAAGTTTGCTTGAAAAGACGGGGATTAAAGGCATTCGTGAAGTCGCAACTATTTTGAAAAGTAAATTTGGCGATGGATGCCATAACAATACAATTACAAGTGTTCTTTCAAGTCACCCCTCTGATATGGTTCGTTGTTGGGTGGTTTATTGGATTGGTGTTTCGACATTTGCTAGTCTTGAGCAAAAATTAAAGGAAATAAAGCGGTTTGCAGTGGATGAACATTTTGGGGTTCGTGAGATTGCTTGGCTTGCAGTACGGCCGGATATTAGTGATCAACTGGAACACTCGCTTTCACTTTTAGCCTCTTGGACTCTGGATGAGTGTGAATATGCCAGACGTTTTGCCTCGGAGGTAACTCGACCCAGAGGTGTTTGGTGCAAGCATATTGAGCCACTTAAAAAGAATCCCGAACTAGCGATTGAACTTCTCGAACCTTTGCGAAGCGATCCATCGCGTTACGTTCAAGCTTCGGTTGGTAACTGGCTTAATGATGCGAGTAAATCGGCACCCGAGTGGGTAGAGAATCTGTGTGAGAAGTGGCTTCGTGAGTCTAAAACTCCAGAAACCAGCTGGATTGTTCAGCGGGCCTTGCGGACTTTGCATGGAAAGCCTTCAAGCTAATTTCCATAGTGAACATTCTTAAATTTCTGAGAGAAGCGGAAGCGAACCATAACCGATTATTGGATGTGGCTGTCTTTCGCTTTTTTGTTATTTACCTTCCGCCTTTAGACGATGTTGATATTAATTTTTGAGTGAAGAGCAAGCTGTAGTGAGAGTAAGTCTATTTGGTTATCTTCGGATTTTTGTGCTCGCAGGGAACATTAACCTGGCACTTCCCGCATCCATACCAGGGGGAATTTTCGGCTAAAATGTTGTTCAAAAACGCAGAGCATATTTTATGATTTTTTCCAGATTCGAAGCTAATCGCCTGGACAGGGCAATTAGCAATACATTTACCACACATAATACAGTTTTCTTCAAAGTGTTGGAATTTTTTAGTGTCTGGCTCTAGCTCTAGGTTTGTGATAATGCTTGTTAGTCTTCCTGCGATCCCTTTTTCGGTGATAAGCCCTTTGGATAAACTAAATGTGCCAATACCGCAAATGTATCCGACATGTCTTTCGGACCAATTACTTGTATATAATCGACCGAGATTGTTGTCATCCTGGTCGGTGTTCATAAAAAATCGTTTGTCAATTGAAGGGGAAACCGCTTTAAAGCCATTTTCAGTAAGGAAATTAACAATAGAACTGGAAAAATGATTGATAAAAGCTTGGCCTTCAATCCTTCCGTTGAACCATCCTTTGGAGGGATAATTTTTATCTTCTTTATTGCTATTGCGGATGGTTTCCGTAAATGGGAAAAAATATGAAATGACTGATTTTGCTTCTGGGAGCCATTGGGCAGGGAGCATAAAATGATTGCCAATCCCATCGTCTTTTTTCAGATACTCGAACTCAGGATTATTGGCGGTAGATATGGCAATAATGGGTGGCTCAAATATCTGAACCGAAATTAACTCTTCTAAAAGCGCTTTTTCTTTGGCGATATGATTTAATTCACAGGAAGAAAAATAGGTGTTAGAAAATTCGACGAGTGATTGTCTGTTCATTAAAATGCACCTCACTAATATAATTTTTAGACTCAGAGGCTGTGAATTGAATTTTAACCGATCACTTTTGTTATGAGTATACCACTTTTAAGACTTTACTTGCTGTTCATAAAGTCTAAAATAATTTTTTATTTTGATTTATTTCTGTCAGATTAAAAAGGGGATGTTCTGTATTCAAAGGTGAACGAAATAAACGTTCAAGAAATTTTGGTTAATAATTTATTGAAGGATCGCTAGTGCGTGAAATAACTGGAACAGATTCTTAAAAGAGTGGTAAAATGAAGGGAGATATTTTCGATGGAGAGGAGCGGGAGCAAACCATGACCGATTTTTGGATGTGGCTGTCTTTTGCTCTTTGTATTACTTGTTTGCTGCTTTCTAGAAGGGTTCGCTGGCTTCAAATGGATATGAAGCGAGTTGAACGAGCTAAAGTAAGGCTGGGTGAAGACTTGGCTCGGCAAGAATATTTGCAACTTAGTCAACAAATTCAACCTCATTTTTTGTTTAATGCGCTGAATCTTTTATTGAGTTTAGCTCGCTTAGATAGACGGCAGGAGCTCCTTCAAGCGTTAGAACACTTGGCTCTTTTTCTTCGTGCTGGCTATGCTTCTCGCCCAACAGTGGCGCTTATTGAAGATGAGTTAAGTCAGTCTGCTCATTATTTGGGCATCCAACAAATGCGTTTTGGTAGCCGTTTAGCGATTCAAATCATCTGTCCAGAG
>JAGOZY010000109.1:0-3384 GCA_018058445.1 Negativicutes bacterium
TGCTGCAATCGTCTCTGCAAAATAGAACCCACAAACACAGCCAAAGCCGCCTTGATAAAGTCGACTGGAACAAACATCAGCAAAATCTTTACCGCCTTAAAAAATTCCATCGATCCCACCCAGGCAAATTGCGCCATTCCGCACAGATGAACAGCAAACACTCCCATCAACACGGCAACATATTGGAAAAGAAATTTCTTCCAGCCCGACACGGACGCCGGAATCTTCGCCACTAAAAATGGAATAACCAGAGAAGCTACAAGAAATCCAAAAATATAGCCGCCAGTCACTCCAAAAATCACGCCAAGACCGCCGCTGAAATTTGCAAAGACCGGCAGACCAATTGCTCCCAACAAGATATAAATCAGCACACTCCAAAAAGCAGTTCGCTGTCCAGAGAGCAAACAAATCAAATAAACGCCGAAGGTCTGAAGTGTAAAAGGCACACCAATTCCAATAGGAACCGAAATTTGAGCCAACAACGATAAAATTGCTGCAAAGATCGCAACTCCCGTCATCTCACTTGCTAAAGATGTTGTTTTTCCACTTGATAAATTTCCCATATCGTTCGCCTCTTTCTTCTACTCAACCTCACCTTTCTTAGTATAAAAGATTTTATTCTATTGTCAACTTTTTTTGTTTATTGGTTTACAAAAGAAAACCTCTCCGATCGAAATCGGAGAGGTTCAGGACACTATTGGCTTTTTAGGCTTTACCGTAGTAATTGATCAATGAACCTGCTAAAATGACATCCCGTTCTTCCTGATTGAGATCTTCCAATTTCAAAGTAATCGGCTCTTTCTTGCCACTTTCATTGATTAAGAATCCTTCGATCACTTCTGCGCCGGACTCTACCAAGCTTTTGATTCCTGGAATATATAGATAGTCATTTAATTCAATCGCATCAATATGGCTCTCATCCATCGTAAATGGCAGCATTCCCCAGTTTAAGAGGTTGCTTCGGTAGCGTTTCGTTGCGTATTGCACAGCGATATTCGCTTGTCCACCTAGCACCTTTTGACCTGATGCGGCTTGCTCGCGAGCTGAGCCATCTCCGGGACGACGGGCAAATACGACAGTCCCGATTTGAGTTTGAGCAATTTTTTGATTGAGCTCGTCACCAGATCCGCCGATAAAGCTCAACTTATCTTGCAATTCATCCATGGATTTTCCTTCTTTATTCAAAGCCACCCGCTTATCTTCCAGAGCCTTCATCTCCTGAGTTCGCGCTAGATAGCCTGGGTCTTTTCTTGAGAGAGTGAAGTTTGAAAGCTTAATCGGATTAGACCGCAGCGAAGAAGTTTCCCCTGAAGGCATCAATTCATCTGTAGTCGTTACCGGATCAAGGATCACTGTTGCGATTCGCAGAAGGATATCCTCGCCCAGTGGCTGCATTTCTGGCCATGGAGCGATATTCGGTCCAAAGATCACTTCTTCTTCCGAATTGGCTTTGCCAAATCCTTGATAAACCCGATTGTCATAAACCGTACGAGCAAATTCATATTTAGGTTCAGAGTCATCATAAGCAATCTCGGTCGCTGGCGTTAAGAAACCATTATTGCGGGCAGTTGCCGCAATGGAGCGAGAATCCATCAAAGCTACCGAAGAAATTTGTCCATCCCCCGGTTTCGATCCTTCCCGATTCGGGAAATTACGAGTCGTATGACGAATACTAAAGCCATTGTTGGCAGGCGTATCGCCAGCGCCAAAGCAGGGTCCACAGAAAGCAGTGCGCATAGTCGCACCGGCAAGGGTCAATTTTTCCATCGCCCCTTCATGAAGAAGTGCCAGATTTACCGGCTGACTACCAGGATATACACTCAGAGTGAAATAGTCATCCCCAATTGTCTGACCATCCAGAATTCGCGAAGCAGAAACGATATTTTCAAAAGTACCGCCGGAACAACCAGCGATAACCCCTTGATTTACCCGCAGACGACCATTATCCAGTTTATCGGTCAAGCGGAAATCAATATTTGGGTTTTCGAGGGCTTTTTTTCCTTCTGCTTCGATATGGTGGAGAATCTCCAACGTATTTGCATTCACGTCTTCAATTGTGTAGGCATTACTTGGATGAAATGGCAACGCAATCATCGGCTTAATTTTGCTTAAGTCAATCCGTACTATCCGATCATATCCAGCCACTTCCCCAGGATTCAGTTCTTTATAATCATTGGCTCGACCATGAACTGTCAGGAACGATTTTACTTTGTCATCAGTTCGCCAGATGGAAGTCCAGCAAGTCGTTTCCGTAGTCATGACATCGATTCCATTACGGAAATCAATGCTCATACTAGAAACTCCAGGGCCGACAAACTCCATCACTGCATTTTTGACGAAGCCATTTGAAAATACCGCACCAATCATCGCCAGCGCCACATCTTGAGGCCCTACTCCATGAACAGGTGCGCCCTCTAAATAGATACCGACTACATCTGGATAAGACATATCATAAGTCTTTTTCAGAAGTTGTTTCGCAATTTCAGGGCCACCTTCACCGACTGCCATCGTTCCAAGCGCACCATAGCGAGTATGGCTATCAGATCCCATGATCATCTTGCCAACCCCTGCATACATCTCGCGCATGTAGGTATGGATGACTGCTTGATGAGCAGGTACATAAATGCCACCAAATTTTTTCGCTGACGAAAGGCCGAAGAAATGGTCATCTTCATTAATAGTTCCACCAACCGCATTTAGGCTATTATGGCAATTAGTCAGTACATAAGGCACTGGAAATTCTTTCATTCCACTTGCCATTGCAGTTTGAATAATGCCCACATAAGTAATGTCATGAGAAGTGAGTTCATCAAATTTCATTTTCAGTTCTTTGTCACTACCGGAAGTATTGTGATTCATCATAATACCATAGGCCATTGTTCCCTGATGTGCCTTTTCCCAGCTTAAGGAGTCAGCCTGCAAAGGTGCCTTACCAGCAGCCTTCAATTTTTCATTCGCAGTCTCCACCGTTAAAGGCGCATCCCCTTCAACCAGCACCTCCCCTTGTAGCAGATACATCGGCTTTTTAATGAGTTCGATCATCTTCATCTCCCTTTCTCTCCCTGCGTTTACTTTAAAATCATCTTCTTTTAGGTATACGGTATCCCAAAAAATATCCAAAGACCCATAAATAGTTCTTCTAGCTTATAATATTTGACCAATTTCGAGAAAATCCTTCAAGAGAGAAAAGAAAATTTTCAAATTTTCTCACAAATCTTTTTAGCTTTTAGAAAACCACCCCAAAGCATCATAAAATCTCCACTAAACTGGCAAGTATCTCGTTTAAAATAAAGTCAATTAGCCACAGAGATTTCCTCTCGATACTAGGAACATCCCTTTGACTACGCTCTAGCTTCGTTACTCGTTTTATAAACTCAACCGATA
>JAGOZY010000109.1:3484-5076 GCA_018058445.1 Negativicutes bacterium
TCCACTAAACTGGCAAGTATCTCGTTTAAAATAAAGTCAATTAGCCACAGAGATTTCCTCTCGATACTAGGAACATCCCTTTGACTACGCTCTAGCTTCGTTACTCGTTTTATAAACTCAACCGATAGTGAGTCCCTCACTCCGCGGCTAGTCTCTCGCTGCGCTTTGCTTGCGAATCGACAAGAGCTCCGCATTCCTCCTACAAAGACTTCATACTGAACGCGTCCATTTACTAAGATTTACCTCGCTGATGCAGGCATCCCTTTGACTACGCTCTAGCTTCGCCGTTGGCTCGCTAATCGCGAAGGCAGCGATGGGGATTTTACGGCTCTCTCTCTTCGCTTTGCTCGTGAATCGAGAGTAAAATCACCAGTGATACTTCTCGCCACGACTGATTTTAAAGGCTCGATAGATTTGCTCGACTAATATAAGCCGTGTCATCGGGTGAGTAAAGGTCATATCGGAA
This sequence comes from Negativicutes bacterium, assembly GCA_018058445.1. Taxonomy (GTDB): domain Bacteria; phylum Bacillota; class Negativicutes; order JAGOZY01; family JAGOZY01; genus JAGOZY01. The sequence continues at coordinate 3,951 of JAGOZY010000109.1, forward strand.
AGCTTTAACGCCATCTGAGCTCGCACTCGAAGCTTATCCGAGAGCCCAAAAGCCCCGCCAATCACAAAAACGATCTGGCTTTGCCCATTCAGCGCCAATTTATCAAAGTTTTCAGCCAGCTTTTCCGACGAAAGATGCTTGCCATGAAGATCCAGCAAAATCATCCAGGCATCATCAGAGATTCCTTTTAGCAACCGTTCTCCTTCTTTTTCTAAGGTTTGAAGAATTTGTGCATGGGACGGATTATCCGGCAGTTTTTCTTCCGCGATCTCTTGAATCTCCAGACGACAATAAGGCCCTAGTCGCTTGCGGTATTCTTCAATTCCCTCACGAATCCAGGAGTCTTTAATTTTACCGACAGCCATAATACGAATTTGCATTTCTTCTCTACCCTTGTCTTTATTTTAAAGTTCAATGATGAAACATTTATTTCCCCGTTTTCCAACTTGAGCTGACGATCCGGTCGGGCCAAGTCAGATGAAGATTAAATTCTTTGCCGATCGAATAGCCCTCTTGCGACAAAATCTCTGAAATCGTCTCCACGGCCATCTCCGGCGAATTATTATGCTGGCTCAAGTGAGCAAGAAAAACATCCCGGTTCTTTTTCTCCGGCAATCGTGCCAACGTCCATGCAGCATCCATATTAGAAAGATGCCCCTTATTACTTCGGACTCGCTGCTTTAAATGGTATGGATAGGGCCCATGGTCAAGCATCTGCTGATCATGATTCGCCTCAAAGACCAAAATATCCGCATCACTCAAAGCCTCACGCACTCCCGGAGTCACACACCCCAGGTCAGTTGCACAAACGACTTTTTTTCCTCTATAAGTCATCTTATAGCCAACCGGTTCTGCCGCATCGTGTTGGATATCAAAGCTCTCAATATCCACTCCGGCTAAAGAAGCCTGTCCATTGATTTCCTGATAAAGCGAACCAATACAGTCTGCCCCACCGGGTAAACGAGCCAACGTACCCGCTCTAGCAAAAACAGGGATTTGACCCCCATATTGACGCAAAAATGTGTTTAGGCCCCTGACATGATCCGTATGCTCATGCGTGATAAAAATACCATCTAATTGGCTGATACTATGACCCAGCTGATCTAACGATTCTCGCAGCCGTTTT
>JAGOZY010000110.1 GCA_018058445.1 Negativicutes bacterium
GACAATTCATCAGCTAATTTAAAAACAAACTGATTGACTGATTTTTCTATTTCAATGCCTTGATCCTGAACCTCAAGAAAAAAATGATCCGGTCCGAAAATTTCGCGATATTCTTCCGCTGCTTTTCGCGCAGCATCCTCATCGCCTCGCATAAACAGTGCTGGAATTTCACCTGCAAGGCAGGCACTTAGAGCGATAATCCCTTTATGATATTTTTTCAAAAGTTCTTTGTCTACTCGCGGTTTGTAGTAAAACCCTTCCAAATGTCCCATTGAGACAAGACGAATCAGATTATTCCACCCCTCTTGAGTTTCAGCCAGAAGAACTAAATGATAGGCGTTTTCTTTATCTCGATCAGCCGGAGTTTTATCGGTACGATTACCTGGTGCTACGTAGACTTCGCAACCCAATATTGGTTTTATACCGGCTTTTTTGGCTTCTTTATAAAACTCAATTGCACCATAAAGAACCCCGTGATCAGTCAGAGCCAATGCGGGCATTCCTTTTTCTTTCGCCCACCGTACCATTTCTGGAATTCGGCTTGCTCCATCAAGAAGACTATATTCACTATGGGCATGTAAATGAACAAACGGCAACATTTGATCACCTCCCTATATTAGTAAAAAGGACAAAGCACTGAAATGCTTTGTCCTTTGAATCCGGCAAGCTGAATTACTTTTAAAATCAAGAAGTATGAAGTTCCATCCCAGGCGGTACCAATAAGATAATATCACTTGAAACTTCTTGCATTTTACCTTTCGTTGCAAAAGAAATTCCCGACATAAAAGTCCGACATTGCTCCTGTTCAGGCTCTAACATAGAACTTAAATTAATAATGACTGCTTGTCCGGCAAGGAGCTCAGCTCCATAAGTTTGAATTTCTTGATAGCTTTTCGGAAATCCTACATAAAAATTTCCTTTAGGAATTTTTACGCTCTCTGGTTTCATCTGACTCCTCCTAACTCATTTCACAGATTAGGTCAAAGATGATACTAAAGATAGTTAGACAGGTTCTATCAAAATCCTGCTATTTTTATTGAATAGTCTCTTTTTTCTTTTTGGCTCGTGCTCGATCGTGCTTATCAAGAATCGACTTACGAATACGAATATTCAGTGGAGTGACTTCAACCCACTCATCGTGTGCGATAAATTCTAAGGACTGTTCTAAAGACAACGTGCGTGGGGTGTCCAAACGAAGAGTTTCGTCTGTTCCACTTGCCCGCATATTTGTGATTTGTTTTCGTTTACAAGGATTGACATCCATGTCAGTTTCACGGGAATTTTCACCAATGATCATTCCTTCATAAACTGCGATGCCACTTCCGATAAATAAGGTTCCTCGATCTTGAATTCCATAAAGTCCGTAAGTACTTGTCTCACCAGCTTCAAACGCAATCAAAGAACCACGAGTACGACCCGCGATATCCCCTTTGTATGGCGCATAGCTGTGGAATACGTGATTCATAACGCCATTTCCACGAGTACTTGTCAAGAATTCCGAACGGAAACCAATCAAACCACGGGCGGGAATCATAAATTCAAGACGCATATATCCAGCAAGTTCGATCATATTGACGAGCTCCGCTTTTCGGGTTCCAAGCCCTTCCATGACAGCACCCATATACTCTTGAGAAACATCGACAGTCAAAAATTCCATTGGCTCGCAGATTTCATCATTGATTCGTTTCATGATGACTTTCGGTTTACCTACTTGGAATTCAAATCCTTCACGACGCATAGTCTCAATCAGTACCGAAATATGAAGTTCCCCACGTCCGGCAACTTCAAATGAATCTGGGCTTTCTGTTTCGCTAACTCGTAAGCTAACATTTGTTTCCACTTCTCGGAAAAGGCGATCCCGGATATGACGAGAAGTAACAAATTTACCCTCTTTCCCAGCAAACGGGCTTGTATTAACCGCAAAAAACACGGATAATGTTGGCTCATCAACCCGGATAACTGGTAGTGCTTCTGGGTTTTCTGCATCTGTAATCGTCTGACCAATTTGGAAATCTCCAAGACCAGCAACTGCGACAATTTCACCAATCGTTGCTTCTTCGATAGCAACTCGCTTTAAACCCTCATAGTTATAAAGTGTTGCCACTTTTGTTTTGCGTGAGGTTTCACCATCGGTTACGATAACTTGTTGATTGCCTTTAATCGTTCCCCGAACAACTCGACCAATCGCAATTCGTCCCACATAATCATCCCGATCCAAAGAGGAAATCAGAATTTGTAATGGAGCTTCTTGATCGCCGACTGGAACTGGAATATGTTTTACAATGGCTTCAAAAAGCGGCTGCATATTATCGCTCTCGGCTCCAAATTCATTTTTGGCAAAGCCATTTCGGGCTGAGGCAAAAATCACTGGGAACTCTAGTTGGCTATCATCGGCATCAAGCTCAATAAATAAGTCTAATACTTCATCCACTACGGCAATAGCACGTTGGTCGGGACGGTCGACTTTATTCACGACAACAATTGGCTTCAGACCTTTTTCCAAAGCTTTTCGTAGGACATATTTTGTTTGTGGCATCGGACCTTCGTAAGCGTCGACTAATAAAAGAACTCCATCAACTAGTCCAAGAGTTCGTTCGACTTCTCCACCGAAGTCAGCATGCCCAGGAGTATCAACGATATTAATTTTAACATCATTCCATAAGACAGATGTATTTTTAGCGAGAATTGTAATTCCGCGCTCACGCTCTAAATCGTTCGAGTCCATAACTCGCTCAGTTAGTTGCTCATTAGCGCGAAATACTCCGCTTTGACGTAAAAGAGCGTCAACAAGGGTCGTTTTACCATGGTCAACGTGGGCAATAATCGCAACATTTCGTAATTCAAGATTTTTCATAAATTCGTCCTTTCAGAAAGAAATCAGGCCCCTTAGTGCCTGATTTTCACAACACCGTACACTCCAGAATACATCAAAAACTTGATTTTTGTCAAATTTCTCGACCACTTGCTAAATCATCTAAACTTTTTCGCAAGAATCGCCGCACCCGTGCAACCCGTCGCGAAATTTCTGGGGCTGCATTTTGGTCTTTTACGGCTTTATCCATTAATTGTTCACGATAAAGTCGATAATCATCTTCAAACTCTCTAAATAGATCTGTTAGATCATCTTCCATCAGAGCTGCTTCAGCTGCATTTGACCCAATAAATTTACTGCTATCAGGAGTCAACTCATAGTCATCCCCTAAATAAGGAATATTCACTTTTAAACCGAGTCTTTCTTGGATTTCTTTTGAAAACGGGATTAATTTTTCTTCTTCTCCATGGATTAAAAAGATTTCTTTCACTGTCTTTGAAAAATGCCCTACCCATGAAAAAATTTCTTCTTTATCTGCATGAGCTGAAAATCCTTCTAAATTATGAATCTCAGCCTTCACTGCAATAGTGTCCCCTAAAATTCGCACCGTTTTAACTCCGTTAATGAGCTGTCTTCCCAAACTGCCCTCAGCTTGATAACCGACCATAACTACTGAGCATTCCGGCTTCCACAGATTGTATTTTAAATGATGTAAAATTCGCCCGGCATCTGCCATTCCACTTGCCGAAATAATCACAGCACCACCAGGTAAGTCATTGATAGCTTTGGATTCGTCAACCGAAGCAGTGAAATGAAAATTTGGCAGCTTATGTGCAAAATCTGAGAATGCTGCTTTGGCCTCATCGTCGAATTCTCTGCTATGTTTTAACGTAATTTGAGTTGCTGCAACAGCAAGCGGGCTATCTAAATAAACAGGAATCGGATCGATCTTCTTTGCCTTCATTAATTCATATAAATCATACAGGAGAATCTGAGCTCTCCCTACTGCAAAGGCCGGAATGATTACATGACCGCCTCTTTTAACTGTCGTATTGATGATTTCGGCGAGCTTCTCAGCTTTATCTTCAATCGGATGTACAGAGGTTCCATAAGTGCCTTCCATCAATAAATAATCCGCAGACTCAATCAAATCAGGATCGCGCAGAATTGGTTGATGAGGCTGTCCAAGATCCCCAGAGAAAACTATTTTAAAAGTCTTATCTTCTTCAGTAATCCAGACTTCAGCAAATGCTGAGCCTAGAATATGCCCCGCATCACGAAATCGAACTTTCATTCCTGATACAGGTGAAAACTCTTCTAAATAGCCGATCGGTTTAAAAAGCTTAACGCAGGAAAAGGCTTCCTCGACCGTGTAGAGAGGCTCAACTGGATCTTTACCACCTCGTCGCCCTTTTCGATTAGCAATCAATGCATCATACTCTTGAATATGCGCACTATCCGGTAGCATAACGCCGCACAGATCAGCTGTTGCCGGAGTTGCATAAATCGGACCTTTATACCCCTCTTTATGTAGGCGTGGAAGTAACCCCGAATGATCAATATGAGCATGAGTTAAAATAACGGCTGAAATATCCGCTGGGTTAAAACTGAAGGTTCTGTGATTTAGCCGCTCAAGCTTCTTCCCACCTTGGAACATACCGCATTCAACTAAAACCTTTTTACCACCCACCTCAAGTAAATAACAAGATCCAGTCACTTCTCTTGCAGCACCTAAAAAAGTCAGATTCATATGAAAACCGCCTTTCAAATTCGGGTCTGTTTCTGCATTGATTATTTATAAAAATATTGCCATTTTTCAGCGGTACGCCCAACAATTCGAACTTCCGGACATAGCCAAACATCAGCATATTCATAGACTTTTTCTCGGACAGTTTTGATCAGCATTAATACATCGTTCGCAGTTGCTTGACCACAATTAATAACAAATCCAGCATGTTTTTCTGAAACTTGAGCATCTCCGTAGGTGAACCCCTTTAATCCAGCATCCTGAATTAAGGTCCCTGCAAAATAACCGGGTGGACGTTTGAAAGTACTCCCTGCACTTGCCCATTCAAGCGGTTGTTTGCTTTCTCGTTGAGCCGTTAACTCAGTCATTCGAGCATTAATTTGTTCATTATTTCCTTTTTTCAGGCTCATCGTCACGCCAAGAATAATTCCTCCATTTTTTTGAAAAAAACTACTACGATACGAAAATTGACACTCTTCTTTGGATAGATTATGAATAGTTCC
>JAGOZY010000111.1 GCA_018058445.1 Negativicutes bacterium
GTCTTTTATTATTTACTGCTAAAACTTAAAGAAGATGTTTCCTTTTTTTCTTCTGAAGAAGCAGGGATTTGATGATAAGAGACGAATCCATATAGTTCGACCTTTTCGTCGGGAACGGAATAAATTCCGTTCGTTGAAGTGCCGCTGATTCCTTGACCAGAGCCGCGTTTGAAGAGCTGAAATGTCAGACCGTTTGAGAAATTTGCTTGACCGGTTTGCACATCATAATGGATACCAGGACCACGAAGGAATCCGCCAGCACCGGGATAAAGTGAGGCGGGACTTTCCTCAGTACCGAATAAATCGGCTTGCTTTAAGCGGGCATTGTACGTTCCACTGGTTGCAGTGACTCGAACATCATCATAGAAAAGCTCAATATTTCCGTTTACCTGGGCAATTTCGTTAGTAGGATCATAAACGGCTTGATCCGCAGAAATCGAAAGATCTTGCCAGTCTAATCGAACGTTGCCGGAAGCTGAAACATTTAACCGGGTCGGATGAACTCGAATCCGATCAGCTCGTGCAACCCAATCAGCAGAGCGGACGACTACATTTCCCTCAAGAATCCACTCACCGCTACGGAGATCAAAGGATCGCGAATCAGCGCTGATATCTGGCATTGGGCTCCGCGCTTCGGTACTAGCTGGAAAAAATAAAATTGTAAAAGTACAAAGAAGTAAAAGTTTTTTTAAATTCATGCCTTAGCTCCCTTCTCCATCTAGAATAACAGAGAAAAATCCTTTTGGAAATATGAGTGAAGAGGGAAACGCAAGAAAAACTCCAGTCAGATCTTAGGGAGGAAATTGTTATTTCTAAGCAGAACTTAATAATAAGGAGACTTTAACCAGTTCTCTTATAGGAAAAGATCTTTATTTTAGATGTGAGGTAGCGATGACGATTCGAGAACAACTAGAAAAGAGAGAAGAAATTCTCTCTCCTTTTGCCGCTCAAAGTAAAAATGCTGACCGTGAACGCCAAGAAGAACCGGATTTATATCGAACCGCTTTTCAGCGCGATCGAGACCGAATTCTTCATTGCAAAGCGTTTCGACGGCTGAAACATAAAACTCAAGTTTACATTTCACCAGGCGATCATTATCGAACCCGGATGACTCATAGTTTGGAAGTTTCGCAAATTTGCCGAACGATTGGAAGAGCCTTGAACTTAAATGAGGATTTGATCGAAGCGATTGCTTTGGGGCATGATGTCGGGCATACCCCATTTGGACATGCGGGCGAGCAAGCTCTGAGAGAAATTACCGGACACTATGAGCATAACGAGCAAAGCCTTCGGATTTTAGACCATTTAGAAAAAGACGGGGAAGGACTTAACCTGACCCAAGAAGTGCGAGACGGTATTTTAAACCACACAGGAGCAGGAAAACCAAAAACTTTAGAGGGTGCGATTGTCAAAACGGGCGATCGTATTGCTTATCTGTGTCATGACTTTGATGATGGCCTTCGCTCGGGAGTCATTCAAAGTGAGGATCTCCCCCCAGTTGTTCAAGAGATTTTAGGGAGCAAACATTCAGAAATGATTACCGCCATGGTAACAGATATGATCTCTTCCTCCCTCGAAAAAGGCGAAATTTTACAGAGCCAAGAAGTAAAAGACGCGATGGATATTTTCCGACGCTTTATGTTTAGCAAGGTATATCTAACTCCAGAAATTATGATCGAGCGAGAAAAAGCAAGTCACGTGATTAAGGGACTTCATGATTACTTTATGAGACATCCAAAAAAACTGCCCGAAGAATACAGTGCTCGCGAAAATGAATGGGGCCGAAAAATGATCGTTACCGATTATATCGCCGGGCTCACAGATCTTTACGCAGTCAATCTGTATCAAAAATTATTTATTCCATCCATTTGGGCAGGCGCCAACCGCTAATGATCGATCACATTTAAACACAAAGGAGGGGAATGCGGACAATGCGTTATGCTGAAGAATGGATTGAACGAGTTCGGGCAGAATCGGATATCTTACAAGTCGTGTCCGAATATGTCTCGTTGCAGCGCAAAGGGCAACGCTACTGGGGTCTTTGTCCGTTTCATGGCGAAAAAAGTCCGTCTTTTTCCGTCGCTCCTGATAAAGGTTTCTACTATTGCTTTGGTTGCCAAAGTGGTGGAAATATCTTCCAATTTGTTATGCAAATGGATAATGTTCCTTTTAAAGAGGCGGCTCGAAAAGTAGCCAACAAGTTTGGCATTCCTCTACCGGAGATCGAGCGAACTCCTGAAGAAGAAGCAAAAGATCGCTTGAAAAAATCTCTGTATGAAGTCAATGCCCAAGCGGCTCGCTATTTTGCAGCTTGCCTTGGACATGACCGAGTCGGCAAAGACGCGAGAGAGTATTTGGCTCGTCGGGAAATTCCTGAAGAGCTGCAAAAGAAATTTCAGCTAGGCTATGCGCCCAATAGCTGGCAACATGCCAGTGATGCACTTTTGAAAAAAGGATTTTCGCCCGAAGCATTAGAAGCGGCAGGGCTGGTAGGGCGAAATAAACAAGGTGGCCTTTATGAGCGCTTTCGAGGTCGACTGATGTTTCCGATCTTTGATCCCCGTGGTCGAGTGATCGGTTTTGGCGGTCGTATTCTCGTCGATAAAGAAGGGGACGCCAAATATCTAAATTCGCCAGAAACAACGTTGTTTATTAAGCGGCATCAGCTCTATGGTCTGAATTTTGCGCTAGATACGATCAAGCAGACCAAGCGAGTTTTTATTGTCGAAGGTTATATGGACTTACTTGCACTGCATAAAGCTGGGGTAACAGATTCAGTCGCCTCTCTTGGCACGGCATTTACCTCGCAACAATCTCGCCTGATTCAAAGATCGGCAGACGAAGTGATCTTTGCCTATGATAGCGACTCAGCAGGTCAAAACGCTACAATTCGTGCACTTGAAGTAGTCCGTGAGCAAGGTCTTCAGGTGCGAATATTAGCCATGCCGGATGGGAAAGATCCGGACGAATTTATTTGCTCTCATGGAGTAGAAGAGTTTAGAAAACTTCAAGGGCTATCACTTCTTGAGTACCGATTAAATCGAATTTTGCTTCAAGGCGAAGCACGAGGACCTACTCACAAACACGAAACCGTAGAACAAATCGTTGCCGCCTTGGCTGATAGCAAAGATATGGTCGAAGTCGAAGAGCAAATTCGCGTTTTGGCCCAGCAGCTTCAGCTTGATGAAGGAGTCCTTCGGAAAGAAATTCAGCGATTTGCGCGGCGGGGAAGTCGTCCAGAAAAAAAAGTCGATACCAGCGCCTTAGAGCGTGATGAACTTCCCGTTGCAAAAACCGAACGAGAAGTCTTAGCTTTTTTAGCCAAGGAAGAAAGTGCCCGCCCCTACGTGGCGACTCAACTCGCTGAATCAGATTTTTCCAAAGCCGTTCGGGGTCGTTTATTTGCCCTTTTGACAGATCCAGCTCGACCCGGCCCGCTGAGCCTTTCGGTAGATGCAGAAGAGGAAAGTCGAGAATGGTATCGAATAGATGGAGAAGAGCGCTTTATGCCGGAAGACCCGATTCCTTTTTTAGATCGGTTAATTCAGCGTATTCGACTTGATAGCTTGAGTCGACAATTAGAAGAAGCTTCGCAAAAGGCGGAAGAAGAACGAAAACAGGGAAATGAAAATTTTTTGCAGGAATTGCAGAAAAGCCAGCGAATATTACAGGAGATTCAAAGTTTAAAGAATCAGGGGACTGAAATGTGATGAAGTCCTGTTCGAATTGGGATTGGAGACATAAACGTGCAAAACTGGCAACAAGAAAATCATCAATAAAATTGTTTGGAAAGGGGGGAAGAGTCCATGGCAAAAGAAAAATCAACTAAAGAAAAAGTAGAAAAAGTTGTAGCTCCTAAAAAAGCAGTGAAAACTGAGGAAAAAGTGGTAGAAGCAAAGCCTGCAAAAGCGAAGGTAGCAAAAGCCGATAAAGTGGAAGCCAAAGCTACAGAAATCGTTGAAAAACCTAAAAAAGTCGCGAAAGCTAAAAAAGTAGAACCCGAAGCCACAGAAGTGGTCGAGGCGCCGAAAAAAGCAACGAAAGCCAAAAAGACGAAGAAAAGCGCTGTCGTAGGAATGCCTGATAATGTAGCGGAACTTATCGCTGAAGGGCATAAACAAGGCAATAAAGTGACCTACAAGCAATTGATGGACTCTCTCGAAAAAGAAGACCTTTCCACAGAAGATATTGAAAAAATTTATCAATTTTTACAAAATCAAGGAATTGAAGTCGTCAACGATGCGCAAGCATTAGACGAACCAGATGAAGATGAAGTTCAGCCAGAAGAAGCAGAAGTTGAAATTGATTTATCGGTTCCAGACGGAGTTGGCATTGACGACCCGGTTCGAATGTACCTGAAAGAAATCGGGCGGGTATCTCTACTTAATGCAGAAAAAGAGATTGCTCTTGCCAAAGCAGTGGTTGCTGGTGATGAAGAAGCCAAGCGACAACTTACGGAAGCCAATTTACGTCTGGTTGTTAGTATCGCCAAACGATATGTCGGGCGAGGAATGCTCTTCCTTGATTTAATTCAAGAAGGAAATCTGGGTCTGATTAAAGCAGTTGAAAAATTCGACTATACCAAAGGATATAAATTCAGTACCTATGCGACTTGGTGGATTCGTCAAGCGATTACTCGAGCGATTGCCGACCAAGCTCGGACGATTCGAATTCCAGTTCACATGGTTGAGACGATTAATAAATTGATTCGAATTTCTCGTCAACTTTTGCAAGATTTAGGCCGTGAGCCGGCTCCAGAAGAAGTTGCAAAAGCGATGGACATCACTGTAGATCGTGTACGAGAGATTATGAAAATTGCCCAAGAGCCAGTTTCTTTAGAAACACCAATCGGTGAAGAAGAAGACTCCCATCTGGGCGACTTTATCGAAGATCAAGATGCGCCAGCCCCTGCTGACGCAGCCTCTTTCATGCTTCTTCGGGAGCAACTGGAAGATGTACTTGAAACTTTGACTGACCGAGAAAAACGAGTTCTTCGCCTCCGTTTTGGTTTAGATGACGGTAGAGCGCGGACATTAGAAGAAGTTGGACAGTTCTTTGGG
>JAGOZY010000112.1 GCA_018058445.1 Negativicutes bacterium
AAAAGCCAGGGTAATTTTGCTTCTCTGGATGATATCGCCGAAGATCTGAAACTGAAGTTTCCATCGGGAGAAGTCGGCTTGGTATTTCCGATTCTTTCGAGAAATCGATTTTTAAATATTTTAAAAGGAATTGCGCGTGGGATGGACAAGGTATACGTGCTCCTGCAGTTTCCTCAAGATGAAGTTGGGAATCCGATTATGGAGATCAGTACATTAGATGATATTGAAGACCAATTGGTAGATACGCCGATTTCCGGTAAAGATTTTAAACGGATTGCCCAAGACTATGTTCATCCTTTTACAGGGATCAATTATATTGATCTCTATGCTGCGGTCGGAGACAATATCGAAATTTATGTTTCGGATGACCCGCGGGATATTTTGAAATTGACACCCAATGTGCTTGTCGGAGAAATTCATAATCGTTTCCGAACGAAAAACCGTTTGATTAAAGCGGGGGCTCAAAACGTATATACTTTGTCAGATGTTTTGGCAGCACCGATAAATGGAAGCGGTTATAACCCTGAATATGGTGTACTTGGATCAAACCTGGACACGAAAGAGAGTCTCAAGCTTTTTCCGAAAGATTGTGATGTTTTTGTCCAGCAAGTCCGCGAAAAAATTGCCGAGCAGACCGGTGTTGCTCCTGAGATTCTTGTTTATGGCGATGGGGCTTTTAAGGACCCCCATTGTGGAATCTGGGAGCTTGCCGATCCGGTTGTGTCACCAGCTTATACAGATCATTTAGGTGGACAGCCTAATGAAATTAAGTTGAAATATGTATCGGAGAATGTCTTTGGTGGCTTGTCAAACGATGCGAAAAGAGAAGCGATTACCGAGATGATCAAAGAGAAACATCAAACTAAAAATGAATACGCCGAAGGGACGACCCCAAGGAAGTATTCAGATCTTTTAGGTAGTTTATGCGACTTAATGAGCGGCAGTGGCGATAAAGGCACACCAGTCATACTGATTCAAGGATATTTCGACGATTATTCTCACTCATAAGAAAAGATCCCCTATTTAATAGGGGATCTTTTTGTTTTACAGTGCGGTATTAATAATCTGGTGAATAAAAGGTTGCATTTTCGGTTTATCGTCTTCTCTGTAGAGAAAGATCATATCATAAAAAGTATCATTTTTGACCCAAGTATAATGTTCGTGGGTCAATGCCGGATCAGGGCTTTTGTAAGCTCTTGGGCGCATTCTACCGTGCTGGAAAAAAACTTGCTGCCCGTTGATCATTTGAACTTCATTGCCTTGCCAAAAGATCTGATAGTCTCGATCTTCATCCTCCATGAGCCAAGCAGTGATTTGGCGTTGATAACTTTCATTATAGGAATTTTTTAGGCCTTGATCGTCCCAGTCCCAGCCAGCCAGTAAACCAGCTTCGTTAAATTTTGTCGAGCGAACCATAATCTGTGGAGCATTAGGGTTTTTGCTTTCGAAACTTTGGTACTCGTCATTTTGTCCATTTTCCTCAAATGAAATAGTTTCCTTTTCACCTTGCGTGTATTCTCCACTTGGCAGAGCAAAGTGCAGACTGCTTACGCTTGTATAGTTTGTCCACCCTGCCGGAGTTTCGCCTGCCGACACACTGACCGGAATAAATAGTAAGAAAGCTCCTAGTATGAATCTCGGAAGCCATTTGTAGTTGAACATGTAATCCTCTTTTCTTTATCTAAGCAATTTATTATGGAAAAGTCAGGCTCTGAATCATTGTTTTGACGATAGGAGCCATTTTAGACTGCTCTTTTTTATCGTAAAAGGCTATCAAGACATAAATTTTTCCGCCATTAATCCAGCTATAGTGTTCATGGATTTTTTTCTCCTGAGATCTAAGTATCGCAATTTCTCCGCTTTGGTAAAGCGCAGGATGATTATTGATCGGTATTACTTTTGTTGCTTTCCATGAAACACCTTGTTTGCCCCCACCGACTTCGCGTAGATAAGAATTGGTGAAGTTTTTTTGATATGCACTAACAAATCCGTCGCGAATACATTCATCACTAAAATCTGCAAATCGGAGGATCGGCGAAAGCCAAATCGGCGGGTCTAGCTGCATGAGAAGAAGTTTGGTGTCTGTATCGTTGGTCGCACTAAAAACTTGTAGCTGAAGCTTCATGCCCTCTTCGTGACTTTCTTCGATCGGATCAGCTTCAAATTGTCCGGAAGGGATATTTAGCGTAGCTTTTCCGACTGTTGTGATTTTCTCCCATCCGGGCTTGGGAGGGACGGGCGGCGCGACATTTTCTTTACTGCACCCTGCTAGTGTTAAGGCCAGTAGACCGACAAGTCCTAAGACAAAAAGTTTTTTCATTGTTTCACTCCGCTTCTCTAATTACTCTTCAAGAGTTTATCAAAAGAAGCAGAAAAAAACAAACGAAACAAGTGGTAAGTGATAAATAGAAGGAATTTTTTCTTTGTTAGGGCAGCTGGACTTGCAATAAGAATTTTTCTCTAAAATCTGCTGGGATATCGGGACCGATCATACCGATCATGTAGAGTCTACCTCGATGATTCCAAACATAAGTCTCGTGAACCCAGTCCATTTGATATTCAGTACGAGGAAATACAATGAGGCTTCCTGACATGACTAACACTTTTTTATTATGAAGGGTGATGACTTTACTGGGGGCCCATTTTACTCTTGCGCCATCAAATTCCTCACGGATCGTCTTCGTAAATTCGGATCGAAACCCTTCCTCAGCCTGCTTACGAACTTCTTGGTTGCCCCAATCATCAAATAAACGAAATGCCCAACCATACCAAAAAGGAGGAGTCACTTCGACAACCCCAATCATTGGCAGTTCCCAATCGGTTGGCGCGGAATCAAAAATTTGTACTTCTATGTCAAATCCATCTTCGTGGCTATTTTCGATGGATTCCGCGTCGTAGGCTCCTTCGGGTAGTGCAATAACAACCTTACCCGCAGAGGTGATTTGCTCCCAGCCAGGCTGAAGTGGCGGTAATTCTTGTGATTTTTTCGCACCGCACCCGCTGATGATGAAAGCCAAAGCGAGTAGAATCAATCCTAAACGATATTTCATAAGGCCCTCCTAAAAGTTTTATTTACTACCTTTTATTCTACTGAATGCGTACAAATGGTGCAAGACACAATAAGTTCGAAGTAATTTTCTAGACACCTTCCTTGGAAGTGCGATAAGATGGGGATGTGGCCCTTGGAAATACGATACAAGTTTATTGTCATAGGAGAGGAGAAATCCAATGTCTGAAATTCCTGCACTTCTAATCGGGGCGCTTATTCTCGTCTTATTTTGGAAGCTGCTATCTGTACCTTTGAAATTTGTCTGGAAAATGTCCTGTAATGCCCTGTTGGGCTGGCTCATGCTCTGGGTAGTTAATTCATTGACTGCTTGGACTGGAGTTGCCGTACCTGTTACTTTTTGGACGGCTCTGGGGGTAGGAGTCTTTGGTATTCCTGGTCTGGTCGCCTTGATACTTTATATGGTCCTCTTTGTAGGAAAAGGAGTTTAAAAAAATGTCTGTTATCGATCATACAACCCCAAGAATTATTGAAGCTTATGTGGGCGAATACGCCAGTGGAAAAAGCGAAAACGCTCTTAATCGAGCGATGGAATTAAATAGACAAGGGCTGCCTGTAAGTCTCGCAGACCTTGATACGGTTGAACCGGTCTACACTCTTCGTCCTTTAAAAAAGCAGTTAAGTGAAATGGGAATTCATATGATTGCCTGGGGAACTAGCGATACGATGGGACTTGGCGAAGCCGGAAACGTTATTCAAGGTGCCATGCGTTGGGTTATGATGCGGCCAGGAAATATTGTTATGGATGTCGGCTATGGTGTGCATGGCGCAGAGATTTTCAATTTAGTTGAAGGGGCTCTTGAAAATCCATTCTTAAAAATTATTGCAGTGATCAACATGTCTCGCCCATTTACCTCGAACGTTGAACGAATTGTAGAGTATGTAGGGACTCTCGGACGAGTGGATGCTCTTCTTAACAATACGCATCTGGATGATGAAACGACTGTTGAAGTTGTTCAAAATGGCGCTCTTGGCGTGTGGGAGGCTTCAAAAATTCTGGGTATTCCAATGATTGCGACTTCGGCGGAAAAAGAAATCGCTGAAAAAATTGGCCCTGTTGACGCAGTAGGATGCGAAGTGCGAAGCCTTGTTCGATTGATGCCAGGAGCTTTCTGGTAAAAAGTCTAGTTATAATCAAAGGAGAGTGATTTTTTGACTTATCTCAAAGATCAAGTTGCTAAATTAATTGACGGCGCTAAAGTATCAATGATTGGATCCGTTGATGAATGCGGCTTTCCAAATTTAAAGGCAATGCTTCCTCCTCGTAAACGCGAGGGGCTTACCAAGATTTATTTCAGTACGAACACGTCTTCAATAAGAGTTCGACAATTTAGAGAGAATTCGAAAGGATGCGTTTACTTTTTTGACGAAGCTTCGTTTCGAGGCGCGATGCTCGTTGGTCTTGTGGAAATTCTCGAAGATGAGGCTTCTAAAGAAATGATTTGGCGACCGGGCGA
Organism: Negativicutes bacterium; assembly: GCA_018058445.1. Taxonomy (GTDB): domain Bacteria; phylum Bacillota; class Negativicutes; order JAGOZY01; family JAGOZY01; genus JAGOZY01. The sequence goes on from JAGOZY010000112.1 coordinate 4,525, forward strand.
TCATCTTTACTATCCGCTAGGTGTGAGCGATCCAGACTATTGTGTTCTTTGTTTTACAATAAATCATGGACGATATTATGGTGGCAATTTAGAGTCGGAGAGTTTTATTCTATGAGTAAGATAAGGAGGTAGAACTAGCTATGGAAAAAAGGATTTCTCTAATTACACTGGGTGTTCGGGATATCAAAGTATCAAGAAAGTTTTATGAAACCCTTGGCTTTGAAGCTTCGCCGATGAGCGGTGATGAGATTGTATTCTTTCAGCTTCTAGGAATGGTGCTGGGGCTTTACCCTTTAAAGAATTTACTTGAAGATACAAAACTTCCCGATCAAACACCGGTGTCAGGCGGTATCACCTTAGGTTACAACACTCGGAAAAAAGAAGAAGTCGATGAAATATTAGAGTCCGCGATCGCTGCAGGCGGGAAGGTAATTGCCCCAGCAACCGAAACTCCTTGGGG
>JAGOZY010000113.1 GCA_018058445.1 Negativicutes bacterium
ATGTTATTTCGCTATTTCTCAATTAAATCCCTGTTCTTAGCACAAACTTATAAGTGCAAAAGAATGTGGGTTTTCTTAAAAATAGAAAAACGGTTTGCCACCAATTAAGGCGCAAACCGTTTCTTCGCCAGTAGCGAAGATTATTCCGCGACTGGATGTATGCTGATTTGACGTAAAAAGCGGCCTTTGCGCTCAAAAGCAACTTGACCGGCAATTTTAGCAAACAAAGTATCATCTTTTCCAATCCCTACGTTCAGACCAGGATGGAAATGAGTTCCTCGTTGACGAACCAGAATGCTACCAGCAGTCACAATTTGACCAGCATGACGTTTTACACCCAAACGTTTGGATGCGCTATCACGACCGTTCTTTGTGCTACCTACCCCTTTTTTCGATGCGAAAAGTTGCAAATCGAAACGGAACATGCCATTCACCTCCGTTTTCATTTATTTATTAGCAGGTGTTTCCTGCAACTGGATTGTTTTAGGATATTCTTTTTGGATCGCTGTTAGCCCAAGGACCATGGTACCCAAAATATCCTCAGTTCGTTGATCTGGAATATCTTTTAAAGTCGCTCCTGCTTCACCATGACGATGCACAAGAGTCAATTCACGTTCAAGGTGTGTACTCAAACCAAGTAGTGCGGTTTGAACAATCCCAGAAACTGCGGCACAGACGAGATCTTCGCCATGTTTCGCTGTCTCGGCATGACCACTCACTAAAAAAGAGTGTATCTTGCCCGCTTGTCGCTTAATTTCAACCTTAATCATCTCTTACCCTTCGATCGATTCGATCATGATACGGGTAAAAGGCTGACGATGACCTTGACGACGACGGTAGTTTGATTTGGCTTTGTATTTGAAAACCATAATCTTTTTACCTTTGCCATGGGTCAATACCTTTGCAGTAACTTTCGCATTTTCTAAAGAAGATCCAGTTTGGATATCTCCATCTTTTAGAATCGCTAGTACTTTATCAAAAGTGATGACAGTTCCTTCTTCGGCTTCCAATTTTTCCACCATCAGGACGTCTTTTTCTTTGATACGGTATTGCTTACCACCAGTTTCAATAATTGCGTTCATTTAACGAGCACCTCCCTCATGTTCTGACTCGCCAGCGACGGTTTCACGAGCATTCGTGAATTAATCGACCGTTTGTGAGCGGTTGGGGACCCCTATAAGCCAAGACTCATAGGCTCTTAGTTTACCATAAAAAAAGTTCCTATGCAACTAGATTGCTTATGTTGGCTCATCAGTTTCATCGCCGAGTAATGTATAAACATCTGGTCTTAAGGTAGTCAATGGCTCAATCTTTAATTTCAAAGAAAGTTCTTTCTCAAGTCGTGGTAGCCAGTTGCGAGCTCGAAAGAACTCAGCCACATCTGGATGAACCTGAATTAAAACCGAGCGATTTTGCAGCCGAGTTTTGCGGCGACGCAGTTCCCGAATCGCTGAGATTGCCACAGACTCTGGTGTAAAGAGCGTACCGCGTCCCTGACAAAAGGGACAGGAGGACTGCAAACGACTTAATAAATCCTTGCGAATTTTTTTGCGAGTCATTTCCATAAGACCGAGGGTTGTAAAACCAACTAAATGAACGCGAGTTCGATCGCTCTTCACTAAACTCTTTAAAAGAGTTTGAATACCTTCCCGCTCTTTTTCGCTCATATCGATAAAATCGACAAGAATCATCCCGCCAAGATCTCTCAGTCTAATTTGTTTGGCGATTTCGCGTACCGCTTCTAAATTGGTCTGATAGGCTGTGTCGGCTAAATGACTACGACCTACGAATTTGGAGGTATTGATGTCTATCACCGTTAAAGCTTCGGTATGATCAATCACGATCGTTCCACCACTTGGCAGATCGAGCACTCGCTGGTGAAGGCGCTTCATTTGCTCTTTTAATTGATAATGGCTGAAGATACCTTCTTTTTCTTTGTAGAGCACTAGCCGATCGACAAGTTCGGGTAGTTGATCAGCAAGCAATTCGCGTATGCATTGATAAGCGTAAGGATCATCGACAATGACTTCATGCGTGTCTGCCGTAAAATAGTCCCGAACCATTCGAACAGCAAGATCTAGATCACGATATAGCAGTGCCGGTGCATTGCTCCGTTGATAGCGAGCAAGAAGTTGTCGCCAGATTTCTTGCAGATGCTCCATATCATGACGGAGCTCTTCTTCGGTTGCTCCTTCAGCGGCAGTCCGAACAATGACTCCCATCTTGTCTGGGCAAAGGGTTTCCGCAAGTATCCGCAGACGCTCCCGTTCGCTTTCATTTTCAATGCGACGTGACAGACCGACTTTATGATTTGAGGGAGAAAGTGCGAGATGACGGCCAGGCAAAATAATTTCCAAAGTGGCTTTCGGACCTTTGCTGCCAAATCCTTCTTTCGCAATTTGGATCAAAACATCCTGACCTTCGTGCAATTGAATGCCATCTTTTTGATCGCCTGTATATAAGAAGGCATTTTTTTCCTGTCCAATATCGACAAAAGCGGCCTGCATCCCTGGTAAAATTCTCTGTACTCGTCCTTTATAAACGCTTCCAACCAACGTGGGACTTTCAGGTCGCTCTACAGAAAATTCGATCAGTTCGCCGTCTTCAACAACAGCTAATCGAGTCTCTTCGGGAATTACATTGGCAATTAATCTCTTCAAAACTTTCTCACCTCCATTCGTAAACTAATTAAAAATCGAGCACTAATCTTCAACAGGGCTTTTCCAGCCAACTTCATCGGGCGCCCAAAGACCTTCGCGTACCAAGTTTGCCCCTTTGCTACTTAAAAACCCTTTGCTTTCAAGATATTCTAAAAGAAAAGTCGGCTTTAAGCTTCCAGTTGGGCTTAACTTAAGCCAAAACTTTAGCTCTGTTCGTCCGTTATTTTCTTCAAGAAGTAGCTTTTTTACTAATTCTTGCCGGATATCCATTCGGCGGACTCCTTTAGGCGAACGCGATTCCCACATAATTTCCGGCTCTTTCCAAGCATCTTCTAAAGTTTGGTGAAGCTTTCCCATTTCGTTAATCGGCGCCAATTCCCAAGAAGCTCGGTAAGATGCCGCTCTAAGTACCGTCGACAGAGATTTTGGTTTCTCTGGATAAAGCCTCACCCGCAGGAGCTTCATTCCTTCCGGTAAAGACGGTGCTAGTCGTTCAAAGAACTCTTGGGAACTGACTAACTCTGCCAGTTCTACATCAGCCCACTCGCCTTCACTCGCAACGCCAACGGCTAGTGCAACCGCAAAAGAGACCTTCATATGCGGATTAAAACCTTGGCTATAGGCGATTGGAAGTCCGCTACGACGAAGAGCTCTTTGAAGAGCTTCTACATAATCAAGATGAGATAGGTATCGGACGGGGCCCTCTTTTTTGACTTCAATACGCATCACTGACATCAAGAGCTTCTCCTCCCATCGATAATCTCTACAGCAAGCCCAGGGCATACGCCACATGCGCTGCAATTGCCAAGCCGGCAATCTTCTGTCAAGCTTTCTTTAATTGCCGCATTCCACTCTCGCAGCAAAAATTCTTTTTTTACTCCTACAGACAAATGGTCCCAAGGCTGTACTTCATCAAAAGCTCGTCCTCGGTTTGCATAGAAGGTATCATCAATTTCAAGTTCTCGCATCGCTTCAAGCCAGAGATCGTAGCGGAACCATTCCGTCCAACCATCAAAGCGAGCGCCTTTTTGCCAGGCAAGCTCAATTAGTGCAGATAATTTTCGATCACCTCGTGAGAAAACTGCTTCAACATGGCTAATTCGTGCATCGTGATATTGCAGCGAAATTGCTTTCGGTCTTGGAATGCTACGCAAAAGTGCCTGTTTTCGTTCCAATTCCTTTTTGGTGTTTTGTGGAAACCATTGGAATGGTGTGTGTGCTTTCGGCACAAAAGAAGACACGCTAACTGTGACTTTTACGCCGCCTTTGCCCCGCACTTTTTTATAGAGCTCTACTACTTGCGCAGCTGTCTCGATAATTCCGGCAATATCTTCATCGGTCTCGGTCGGGAGTCCAATCATAAAGTAAAGTTTCACTTGATTCCAGCCTGCGCCAAAAGCGGCACTGAGAGCGGTCTCAAGATCTTCGGAAGTAACTCCTTTATTAATCACATCACGCAGACGTTGGGTTCCTGCTTCGGGAGCAAAAGTCAGTCCACTTTTACGAACCTTTTGCACTTTCTCTGCTAGATCAACCGAAAAACTATCGAGTCGAAGCGATGGCAGAGAAACGCTGATTTTCTGTTCTTCAACTTCCGCTAAAATAGCGTCAACAAGCTCAGGTAAGCAGGAATAGTCAGCAGAGCTCAAGGACATCAGAGAAAGTTCATCGTACCCGGTATTTTTCGCAATCTCCTTCGCTGCTTTCACGAGGCTCTCAGGACTTCGCTCGCGAACCGGACGATAAATAATCCCGGCTTGGCAAAAGCGGCATCCTCGGGTACAGCCACGAAAAATTTCTAAATTGATGCGGTCGTGGACTGGGACAAGAAAAGGAACAACTGGCGCAGTCAAAGAGGTCAGACTTTCCAAATCCTTCACCACTCGTTTTACGATCGGAAGCGAGGCTTCTGGACACAAAGCTTTCATTTCACGCAGGGTACCGTCTTCCTGATAAGTAGGCTCATAAAAACTGGGAACATAAACCCCTGGAATTTGTGCGACCCGAATCAAAAAGCCTTCTCGGCCTCCTGGCTTGCCCTCTTCTTTCCATTTTTTCATGCACTCAGTCACTTCATGAATCACTTCTTCTCCTTCGCCAAATAAAGCAAAATCAAAGAAGTCTGCCATCGGTTCAATATTGCAAACACAAGGGCCTCCTGCAAGTACAAAGGGCATTTCATCCGTACGGTCAATGGCTCGCAAAGGAATCTGAGCTAAATTGAGCATCGTCAAAATATTACTCGCATTCATTTCATAAAGAAGAGCAAAACCGATCAAGTCATAGTTCATCAACGGAGAGAAGGATTCGATTCCGTAA
>JAGOZY010000003.1 GCA_018058445.1 Negativicutes bacterium
AGGAAGCCGAAAGCTTTGCTCAAGAGTTATTTGAAAAGTTAAATTTGGTGAGTGGAAATGTGTTGGTAGTCGGGTGCAGCACCAGCGAAATTCATGGCGCAAAAATCGGCAAAGCCGGCTCGCCAGAGATTGCTCTGAATCTTTTCAAAGTTTTAAGTGCTGAGGCAGAAGAACGGAAAGTCTGGTTAGCTTTTCAATGTTGTGAACACCTGAATCGAGCCCTTGTGATCGAAAGATCGTATCCACGAATTCAATTTTGCCAAGAGGTCACAGCACGTCCTATTCCCAGTGCGGGTGGATCAATGGCTGCGACTGCTTGGTCGGGCTTTAGAGATCCTGTGCTGGTCGATCACATCGAAGCAGATGGTGGCGTTGATATCGGTCAAACTTTGATTGGGATGCACCTTAAAAAGGTCGCAGTGCCTATCCGACTCGAATATCGGCAATATGGCGAGGCGATTGTCACAGCCGCCAAAACCCGTCCACCTTTAATCGGTGGCTGCCGTGCTGAATATCCCGAATAAGTAAAAATTTTATAAAAGAGTATTAAAACTCTGCGCTTTTTTGCCGTTTCAAGGTAAGTATTTAAGTTATAATGAAGTATCACATGGTTTGCGATATTGTGAAACAATATGGAGAAAGAAGGTTGAACAATATGAAGTTACCACACGTTTTAAGTAGAGATCCGGAAGTTCATGCAGCGATACTTGCCGAAGAAAAGCGTCAAGAAGATAAAATTGAGCTCATTGCCTCCGAAAATTTTGTATCCAAAGCAGTGATGGAGGCTCAAGGTAGTTGTCTGACGAATAAATATGCCGAAGGCTATCCAGGGAAACGCTACTATGGTGGTTGCGAGCATGTAGATGTCGTCGAAACTCTCGCAATTGAGCGGGCAAAAAAATTATTTGGCGCTGACCATGCAAACGTTCAGCCTCATTCTGGTGCCAACGCAAACTTTGCCGTATACTTTGCTTTTTTAAAGCCTGGCGATAAAATTCTTGGAATGAACTTATCTCACGGTGGGCATTTAACTCACGGTAGTCCGGTAAATGTATCCGGTACATACTTTGAAATCGTGCCTTATGGAGTGACTGAAAAAGATCAGCGAATTGATTATGATGCGCTTCGTGAAATTGCTTTAAAAGAGCGCCCCAAGATGATTGTTGCTGGCGCGAGCGCTTATCCTCGAATTATTGATTTTGAACGAATTGGCAAAATTGCTAAAGAAATTGAAGCGATCTTCTTTGTTGACATGGCTCATATCGCTGGACTTGTCGCAGTAGGTCTTCATCCAAATCCAGTACCACACGCGGATGTAGTGACAACCACAACTCACAAAACTCTTCGTGGCCCTCGGGGCGGAATTATTTTGTGTAAAGCTGAGCATGCCGCTAAAATTGATAAAGCGATTTTCCCCGGAACTCAAGGCGGCCCTTTGATGCATGTCATTGCAGCGAAGGCAGTGGCTCTTAAAGAAGCGCTTGACGAAGATTTTGTAGACTACCAGACCCAAGTCCTGAATAACGCAGAAGCATTGGCAGATGCGCTAAAAGCTCAAGGCTTTAATCTGGTCTCCGATGGTACAGACAATCACTTGATGCTTGTCGATCTTCGGAATCATCAACTCACTGGTAAAGTTGCCGAAAAACTACTCGATGAGATTGGTATTACCGTCAATAAAAATACCATTCCTTTTGACCCAGAGAGTCCGTTTGTTACAAGTGGTATTCGAATTGGAACGCCTGCAGTGACAAGTCGCGGACTAGATGAAAAAGATATGGAAGAAATTGCTCAGATTATCTCCATTGCTTTAAAAAATCAGGAAGATCCAGAAGCCCAAGCGGAAGCGCGTGCACGAGTGCAAGAGCTAATGAAACAACGCCCTCTGCATACCTGTCCTGCCCATGCGAATAAAGAATAAGGAGCGGATACTTATATGTCACTTAAAATCAAAGTAATCGATCATCCACTGATCCAACACAAACTGACCTATTTGCGGGACAAAACGACTGGGACGAAAGACTTTCGAGAAATGCTCGAAGAAATTTCTCTTTTGATGGCCTATGAAATCACTCGCGATTTGCCTCTTCAAGACACCATCGTTGAGACTCCAGTAGGCCCTTGTAAAGCGAAAGTTCTCGCCGGAAAAAAACTGGGTGTGATCCCCATCCTCCGGGCTGGACTTGGAATGATTGCGGGAATTATTCAGCTTATCCCAACGGCCAAAGTCGGTCATGTCGGGCTGTATCGTGATCCCGTAACGCTTCAACCAGTGGAGTATTATTGTAAGCTTCCAAGCGATGTAGCCGAGCGAGAATTGATCGTCGTAGATCCAATGCTTGCAACTGGTGGTAGTGCGGCAGCAGCCATTACTCTTCTTAAGCAAAAAGGCGCAAAGAATATTAAGTTAATGTGTTTGGTATCTGCTCCCGAGGGAGTTAAAGTGATGAACGATGCCCATCCAGATGTAGAAATTTTTACAGCCGCTTTGGATGAGAAATTAAATGACCATGGGTATATTGTGCCGGGGTTAGGCGATGCTGGAGACCGTATCTTCGGAACCAAATAATTGAAAAATCTGTCAGGGTGTTGTTGCCGTAAAAATTCTCCCTCGCCGTACTCTTGTACTGTCATCGGGATCAAATTTTTGTGTCGCCTAGCCCTGACAGTTTTTGAATTATTTCAATTGATTTTAATTTCCAAAATTCGGGTATAATGGGTATAAATGAACGAAGAGTTAAAGAGTTACTTTTAGAGTAATGCAAGCTTCTTGGTAAGGAGGTCTGTTATGTCAGATCGTCGTCCTTCTTGGGATGAGTATTTTATGGAAATTGCTTTTCAGGTGGCAACTCGCGGTACTTGTACGCGGCGAAATGTTGGTGCGGTGGTTGTGAAAGACAAGCGCATTAAAGGAACTGGCTATAATGGCAGCCCTCCTGATTTGCCTCATTGTCTGGATGAAAACTGCGAGATGGTGGAAGGTCATTGTGTTCGCTGTGTGCATGCGGAGCCCAATGCACTGTTTGAGTGTTCACCGGATGAGCGCAAAGGGGCGACGCTGTATGTGACAGATCGTCCTTGTCCGGAATGCCAGAAGCTAATTATCGCCTCTGGGGTTAGCAAAGTGGTTTATGCGCGCGATTATGAACCTTTTATTGATTGGTTAAGTCAGGCGGATTGGATCGAAGTGGTTCCTTTGGAAGGCTTCTCAGAGCGACCTCTAAGGCCTCAAAAGTAAATAGTAGAGAAGAAATCGGAGCAGAGGAATCTGGCTCTGATTTTCTTTTTTGCAGGGAATCTTTTAGAAGTAACGAATTATTTATAGATGGTATGCTCTTCTTTAATTAAATGTTGAGGAGGTCTTTCATGACGGTGTTATCAGGACCAATTCAGTTACCTCGATTAGATAATCTGCAGCCTACCCTGTTTTCGACTTTACTCAAAGCGGTGGAAGAGGCAGGCGAGCTTTCCCGCGAAATTCTTCAATTTCATCGACTCGAGTCAAAAGGCCTCCCGGTTGATAGCACGATTGGTGGAATTGCTGGTGAGCTGATGGATGTTGCTCAGACTTGTGTGACGATGATCTTTGTATTTGAAGATGAGACGGGTATAAAGCCCGATGAATTAGTGGCTCAACATCTCCAAAAACTAAAACGAAAAGGATACCAGTTTTCGGAAAACGAAAGCTATCAGGTGACGACAGAACGCGGCTGGAAGCTTTTGAAGCTTCCACGCTTAGATATTCCAGAGGTGACTTTGCTGCTGACTGTGGCCAAAATCCAAGAAGAACTGGGCGAATTTACCCAGCTTTTAGGAAAAGGAACAGGGGCTTCCGGGGAGGCGGAATGTTTAAAAAATCCTCAGGCTCTGGAAAAGGCTGCCTTGGAATTACTTGATATTGCGCAATGCTGCTTTACAATGATGTATATCCTAGCTGAGCAGCACGAAGTCGATCTGGAGAAACTTTTTAAAGAACATATTGAAAAATTGATTCTAAGGGGCTATTGTACAGTCCCAAGTCCGGTTTGACAGCGAATAGCCGGAAAGAGTACAATCGGCGTATCTCTTTGTTTCTGCTTGTAGGAAAGCGAAGAGAACGAACCATAAACTCAAGAGGTGTAAATGAATGAATAGAGCATGGATTGCTTTTTTTATATCCCTATTTCTAACGTGTTGGCTGACTCCCCAAGTGAAAACTTTGGCCATACGGTTTGGCGCAGTGGATCATCCTGATCACAGGCGGGTTCATAAAGGAGTCATCCCGCGAATGGGTGGGGTGGCGATTTTTGTTGCGTTTGTATTATCTGTCTTGGTGACGTCTCCCTTGACGATTGAGTTAGTAGGCTTTCTTATTGGCGGGACTTTAATTGTTGCGCTGGGGATGGCGGATGATATTTGGCAAATATCTGCCCGCTGGAAGCTATTGGGACAGATTGGCGCGTCATTGGTTTTGGCGCTGAGTGGAACGCAGATCCAGTGGATTACAAACCCTTTTGGTGGGTATATCTACTTTGAGTGGCTGGCAATCCCGCTGACGGTTTTTTGGATGGTGTCGATGATCAATGTGGTCAATTTACTTGACGGTCTGGATGGCCTTGCCGCCGGAGTCGTTGCGATTGCCGCTTTGACAGTAATGATTGTATCAATCCTTCATCAGCTTTGGCCGATTGCGCTTTTGATGGCTGCTTTAGCAGGAAGCTGTCTGGGCTTTTTAACCTATAATTTTAATCCGGCTCAGATTTTTATGGGCGACACGGGAAGTATGTTTTTAGGCTACGTCATGGGCGCAGTTTCGATTATGGGCGCGGTAAAAAGCGCGACTACTTTAGCTTTGATTATTCCTTGTATTGCTCTTGGCTTACCGATTCTTGACACAGCCTTTGCAATCTTTCGTAGAAAATTGGCTGGGAAGCCAGTCTTTAAACCGGATAAAGGGCATCTGCATCATCGGTTATTAGAGCTAGGACTTTCGCAAAAAAAAGTGGTTCTTGCGATGTATTTTTTCAGTATTTGTTTGGCGGTTGGCGCGATTGCGCTATCTGAACTGCAACCACTCTTTGGTATGGCTATTATCGCCGCTTTGCTAATTTTAGCGGTTGCTGGAGCGATTAAGATTGGTATTTTACGCTATGGAGACCCAAAGGGCCTTTAGGGTTATCTAGTTGATGTTTTTGGATGGAAATCAGGAGGATTGGGTAATGATGAATAAGATTAAAATAATGACTATTTTTGGAACTCGACCTGAGGCGATTAAAATGGCACCAGTCGTTCAAGCTTTGGCGAGCTCGCCAAAAATTGAAGTTCAAGTAGCGGTAACTGCTCAGCACCGGGATATGCTGGATCAGGTACTCCGACTTTTTTCGATTACTCCTGATTATGATTTGGATATTATGGCTCAAGGTCAGACTTTATTTGATATTACCGGTCGTTCTCTTCAAGGGCTAGATCAAGTGCTGGCTGAGGGGAAACCTGACATGATATTAGTTCATGGGGATACAACGACGACTTTTGCTGGTGCTTTGGCTGCTTTTTATCACCAAATTCCAGTGGGTCATGTGGAGGCAGGACTTCGAACTGGAAATAAATTCTCGCCCTTTCCAGAAGAAATGAACCGAAAATTAACGAGTTCTTTAGCGGACTTGCATTTTGCGCCGACGGAGACAGCGAAAGAGAATTTGCTGCGCGAAGGAGTGCCGGAAGAGCGAATTGCTGTGACTGGAAATACAGTCATTGATGCTCTTTTAAAAACCGTAGAAGACGATTATTGCTTTGCTGATCCGGCTCTGGATGAGGTTTTAAAAAATGGCCAGAGAATTATTTTGGTAACGACTCATCGACGGGAAAATTTAGGCGAGCCGATGCGTAATGTATATCGAGCTTTACGCGAGATTTTAGATCACCATCCTGATACCGTTGTCGTTTTTCCGGTTCACAAAAATCCAAAAGTGCGCGAGTGTGTGGAAGCTGAGCTTGGAGCCCATGAGCGAGTAATATTAATTGAGCCGCTAGATTATCAGCCCTTCGCCAATTTATTGGCTCGGGCTTATTTGGTATTGACTGATTCAGGGGGAATTCAAGAGGAAGCCCCATCGTTAGGCAAACCGGTCCTAGTCTTGCGTGATACGACTGAACGGCCAGAGGCCGTTGATGCTGGAACTGTAAAATTGGTAGGTACGGATCGGGATACAGTCTATGAAGTGGCTCATACTTTGCTTTCTGATTTGGAAGCCTATCACCAGATGTCAACTGCCAGCAACCCTTATGGTGACGGAGCCGCTTCAGGGCGAATTGTAGATTCTATTATTAAATATTTTGAAAAATAGAAATTTTGTCTCTGAGACTCGCTTATAGAGAAGGAGTTTTGGGATAAAAAACCGAATCTTATATCGTTAGAGATCAAAATGTCTGAAATATCCGTAAATTACCTCTATAGGCTTGAAACTCTAAAGCGAAGCGGGGTGGACGATTCGGATAAAAGACAAAAATCTTGGAGTGACTTGTACGGATGGGCTTTTGGTTTTGGTATAACTATCCCTCTGAGTACTTTTCTAGGACTTTGGTTTGGAACGAAGCTAGATAAGTGCTTTGGGACTGCTCCTTTTTGTTTTTTGTTAGGTGGGCTTTTGGGGCTTGTCAGTTCAATTTGGAGTTTATATCGACGGATCTTAGAGCTTGAAAAGACGGTTGCGCTAAAAAAAGAGACTCCTAATCGGAAGGTGCGATGAAAAGAATGTGGCTACCTCCTCATTGGAAGCGTTTCTTGAGTTTGTTTGTCACTTCTGCTGGCTTGCTCGCCTTAATGGGTAGCTTTGTTGCTGGTGATCCAGCGGCTTTAGGTAGCCTTTATGGCAGTTTAGTTGCTTTAATATATGTAGTATTACTTGTTCTCTCAAGTGGTCAGATGAATTCGCGGAAATTTCGCTGGTGGAATATTGTTTTAAGTTTACGATTTATTTTGACGGTGATTCTTTTATTGATTGGTTATAAGATGGCCTTCTTATCTTTTTATTGGATAGTGGCGGCCTTCTTTCTTCAATACCCGCTTTTTTTTGTGTACAATGGATGGAAGGCAATCAAGGGCGGATCTGATAAAAAGAAGGGAGGTGAGTAGAAAATGGAAGGCGGTTTAGTCCATCATATCCCAGTAAATTGGCTTGGAATGCAGTTTAATTTGGATACTATAATCTACACATGGCTAACCATGGCAGTAATGTTGGTTTTTGCTTGGGCAGGAGCTCGGCGACTTGAAATGGTACCGACTGGTGCTCAGAATCTTTTTGAGGGATTAGTTGAGTATGTTGAAAGTATGACTGACGAAATGATTGGTCCAGAGGGAAGGAAAGTAGCACCTTATTTATTTACTTTATTTCTTTTTTTGACCTTGGCAAATCTGTGGGGATTAGTGCCAAAAATGACTTCACCAACAAATGACCTAAACACAAATCTAGGTTTGGCCCTTATTTCAACAGTAGGAGTTTACTTTATCGGAGTTTGGCGAAAAGGCCCAGGCTATTTTAAACACTTTCTTGAACCACTTTGGTTCATGCTTCCGCTAAACATCTTGGATGAATTGATTCGTCCTTTAACACTGGCTTTGCGGCTTTTTGTTAATATTTTGGTGGGAGAAGTTTTATTGATGGTGCTCAATCAAATCGTACCGATTGGAATTCCGGTCTTTTGGCTAATGATGAGTGTTCTGATTGGTCTGATTCAAGCCTTTGTATTCACGCTGCTTTCTACAGTCTATTTGGCGAGTGCTCTAAGTAATGATCATTAATTAAAAATTTGAGGAGGTTTTCTTATTATGGAAAATGTTGCGTTGATTATTGGTGCTGCTCTGGTGACAAGTTTAGGTGCTTTGGCTGCTGCGATTGGAATTTCACGAATTGGTGCTTCTGCTCTAGATAATATTGCGCGTCAACCAGAAGAAAAAGATTTTCTTCGTACGACTATGTTCTTAGCCTTTGCTTTCACCGAGGTTGTTCCGCTTGTTGCTGCTCTGATTGGTCTGGTATTCATGTCTAAGGTTGCATTTTAGAAACTAGCTGAGATCAATCGACATCATGCTTGCAGAGTAATGCAAAGAAAGCAGGACAGGGGGACCTTCAATGTTTGAACTCGACTTTACCCTGCTGTTCCAGATAATTAACTTCTTCATCCTTCTTTGGGCTTTGTACAAAATTGGTTTTCAGCCAATCAGCAATATGCTGGAAAAACGGCGATTAACGATTAAAGGCAACTTAGAAAAGGCTGAACAAGAACAGCAGATGGCTCTATCGCTTCGGCAAGAGTATGAAACTCACCTACAAAATGCCCGTAAAGAAGCCCAAGATATCATGAATACTGCAAATCGGATGGCTGAGCAAAAACGAGATGAAATCTTGAACATGGCTCGGGTTGAAACCGATCGACTTCGTGCGCAAACGGAGCTTCAAATCCTGCAAGCGAAAGAAAAAGCACTGCTGGAAATTCGTCAAGAGGCGATTAGTCTTTCAATGACGATGGCTGAGAAAATTCTTGCGAAAGAGCTGGATGAAAATCGTCAAGCTGAGCTTGTTCGAGATGTAATTGGCAAAATTGACAGTTCCAGTGTGGTGAACTAATCATGCTAGGGGAAAAAGTAGCGCTGAAATATGCACAGGCTCTTTTCGAAGTCGGAAAAGATGAAAATGCCATTGAACTTTTTAGGACATGGCTGAAAAATCTTGAAATGATCTTTGAAGAAAACAGTGAACTGAGAGAATTTATATTGACTCCTCACGTACCGCGGCAGGCAAAAAAAGAAGTCTTTTTGGAGATCTGCACAGGAGCACCTGTGTCGATTCAAAATTTTCTTGGACTGCTTGTCGATAAAAGACGGGAGAATCTAATTCCCATTTTATCGATTGCCTACCAACATATAATGGACGAAAATGCAAAAGCGATGGAAGTTGCCGTTACGAGTGCTTTTAGGCTCGGAGCAAACGAAGAACAATCGTTGATTGCTCGTTTACAGGAGTTGACTGGAAAAACAGTCCGTCTCAAAACTAATATAGAGCCTAGTTTGATAGGTGGCCTCATTCTCCAAATCGGAAACCGACGGATCGATGGTTCTGTCGTCGGCCAGCTCCGATCAATGGGGGCCTCTCTCATCAAAATCAATCCAAATCAGGTGGAGGTGAAGAACTAATGCAAATGCGACCGGAAGAAATCACTTCCATCCTCAAGAAGCAAATCGAACGTTATCAAGTAGATTTGCAAGTCGATGAAATCGGCACTGTTATGGAGATTGGCGATGGAATCGCTCGTGTCCATGGACTTGAAAAAGCGATGGCTGGTGAGTTACTACTCTTTCCTAATGAAATTTATGGCATGGTTCTCAACTTGGAAGAAGACAATGTCGGAGCGGTTCTTTTGGGCCGTGAAGATGAAATCAAAGAAGGAGACGTTGTTCGCCGAACTGGACGTATTGTCGAAGTTCCGGTTGGACAAGGTCTGATTGGTCGAGTTGTAAATCCGCTCGGTCATCCCATTGATGAAAAAGGACCGATTGCTGAAGAAGCTCGGCGCCCGGTCGAAAGCCCTGCCTATGGGATCGCTGATCGTAAGTCAGTTTTCCAGCCACTACAGACTGGAATTAAAGCGATTGATGCGATGGTTCCAATTGGTCGAGGCCAGCGAGAACTTATTATTGGTGACCGGGGAACTGGAAAAACCGCCGTTGCGATCGATACGATTCTGAACCAAAAAGGTTTGGATGTGATCTGCATTTATGTAGCGATCGGTCAAAAAGCTTCGACAGTTGCTCAGGTTATGCATACGTTAGAGCAAGCAGGCGCGATGGAATACACGATTATCGTTGCTGCTACCGCCGCTGATGGTGCCCCTTTGCAATACCTGGCACCTTATGCTGGCGTTGCCATGGGTGAGCACTTTATGCTTCAAGGTAAGCATGTGCTGTGCGTATATGATGATCTTTCTAAACATGCGCAGGCTTATCGAGCGATGTCTCTGCTGCTTAGACGGCCTCCAGGTCGTGAAGCTTATCCGGGTGATGTGTTTTATCTTCACTCTAGACTTCTGGAGCGGGGAGCAAAGCTGTCTGATGAATTAGGTGGAGGATCGATTACCGCACTGCCAATCGTTGAAACTTTAGCAGGTGACGTATCTGCTTATATTCCAACGAATGTTATTTCAATTACAGATGGTCAGATTTATCTCGAAAGTGAGCTTTTCTACTCTGGGATCCGCCCTGCGGTTAATGCGGGACTTTCGGTTTCTCGGGTAGGGGGCAGCGCGCAAATCAAGGCAATGAAGCAAGTGGCCGGACGACTTCGTCTGGACTTGGCTCAATATCGTGAGCTTGCAGCGTTTGCTCAATTTGGTAGTGATCTTGATAAAGCGACAAAAAGTCAGTTAGATCGTGGACAACGACTGGTAGAGCTTCTGAAACAGTCTCAATATCAACCGTTCCCAGTAGAAGAACAAGTCGTTTCTCTTTTTGCTGGAGTCAATGGTTATCTAGATAATGTTGCGGTGGAAGATATTTTAAGATTTGAACGAGAACTTCTTGGGTTTATGCGGATGGAAAAAAGTGCAATTTTAACTGGAATTCGTGAGAAAAAAGCGATTGACAGTGAACTTGAAGAACTGCTTAAGGCCGCGATTAACTCTTTCAAAGAGACTTTCTACGTGAATTCTTAAGCGAGGTGATGACAAGTGGCGAACTTAAAGGATATCCGGCGGCGCATCCGCAGCGTCACTAATATTCAGCAAATCACCAAGGCTATGAAAATGGTTGCAGCGGCAAGGCTCCAAAAAGCGCAGGAACGTGCTTTGGGGAGCAAGCAATATACAGAGCGTCTTCGAGAAATTTTGATGAATTTATCGGCGCAAGCTGATGAGTTCAGCCATCCTTTGATGGAAACACCAAAACGGGGCGAAGGACGAACTGCTTATATTTTGATGAGTGCTGATAAAGGACTTGCGGGAGCCTACTCGGGAAATGCAATCAAAGCGCTTCTTCCTCTGGTCAAAGATTCTTCTCAAGCTGACATCATTGCAGTGGGACGCAAAGGTAGGGACTATTTTGCCCGCCGTGAGTATTCGATTGTGAAAGAATATCTCGGTATCTCAGAGCGCCCTAGTAATCAAGACGCGATCGATATAGCAAAAGAAGTGGCTGAATTATTCTTAAGTGGTACTTATAAAGAAGTGCACTTGGTATTTACTCAGTTCTTCTCTCCGGCTCATCATGTACCGGAAGTCGTTCAGCTCTTACCGATTCAGCCAGAAACAGCTAAAAAGAGCGATGTGACTTATATCTTTGAACCAGGCGAGCAAGCCGTGATTGATTGGTTGATTCCGCGTTATATGGAGAATATCGTTTATGCTGCATTAATCCAGTCTGCTGCTAGCGAATTAGGCGCTAGAATGACTGCAATGAGTTCAGCAACAGATAATGCCAAAGAACTGATTTCAGATCTGACCTTGACCTATAATAAAGTTCGCCAAGCGAATATTACGCGGGAGATCACCGAAATTGTCGGCGGCGCTGAAGCTTTGCGATAGCAAGGAATATGGATTTATCTGAATGCCAAAGGGTCTTTTTGCAAACTGCAAGAGACTGTTTGATGAGGAAAGAAGGGGTGTCCGTTGGCTTTAGGAAAAATCGTACAGGTAATTGGCCCGGTTGTAGACGTTGAGTTTGCGCCTGAGCATTTGCCGAATATTTATAATGCAGTACAGATTTCCAAGCCGGATCAGACCAAATTAGTTGTAGAAGTCATGCAGCATATGGGCGATAATGTCGTTCGCTGTGTTGCGATGTCTTCCACAGATGGCTTGGTACGTGGCATGGAGGCTGAGGATACTGGAGCTGCGATTACAGTTCCGGTTGGCGAAAATACACTGGGCCGAGTTTTTAATGTATTAGGCGAAGTAGTTGACCACGGTGAGCCGATTACGGTAGAAGAAAAATGGCCTATTCATCGTGAGGCACCTGCATTTGCGGATCTTGCGACGACGACAGAGATCATGGAAACCGGTATTAAAGTGGTTGATTTGATTGCTCCTTACGCTCGAGGCGGAAAGATTGGTCTTTTCGGCGGCGCTGGAGTAGGAAAAACAGTTCTGATTATGGAACTGATCCGAAATATCGCGACTGAACATGGTGGGGTTTCCGTATTTGCTGGCGTTGGCGAACGTACCCGTGAAGGAAATGATCTTTGGGAAGAGATGAAAGAATCAGGGGTTATCAATAAAACCGCTCTGGTTTATGGACAAATGAATGAACCACCTGGAGCACGTATGCGAGTGGGGCTGACAGGTCTTACAATGGCTGAGTACTTCCGAGATGTGAAGAATCAAGATGTTCTCCTCTTTATTGATAATATTTTCCGGTTTATCCAAGCCGGATCGGAAGTGTCTGCTCTGCTTGGTCGGATGCCTTCAGCGGTTGGCTATCAGCCTACCTTGGGGACGGACGTCGGAGAGCTGCAAGAGCGAATCACATCGACTCGTTCCGGCTCCATTACATCAGTTCAAGCGGTTTATGTACCTGCTGACGATCTGACAGACCCAGCACCAGCCGCAACTTTTGCTCACTTGGATGCGACTACTGTTTTATCGCGGGCGATTTCTGAAATGGCGATTTTCCCAGCGGTTGACCCGCTGGACTCAACATCACGGATTCTCGACCCACGAATTATCGGTGAAGAGCACTATGAAGTAGCTCGAGGCGTACAACAGGTACTTCAACGCTATAAAGAGCTCCAAGATATTATTGCGATTTTGGGTATGGAAGAAATCTCAGAAGATGATAAATTAATTGTCGGACGGGCACGACGTATCCAAAGATTCTTGAGTCAACCCTTCTTCGTGGCAGAAGTATTTACGGGTAGCCCTGGTAAATATGTGCCAATTAAAGAAACGATTCGTGGATTTAAAGAAATCTTGGCAGGCTTACACGATGAACTTCCTGAAAACGCTTTCTACATGGTAGGGACGATTGATGAAGCTGTCGAAAAGGCAAAAACCCTGAGAGGGGAATAAGCGATGAGTGACAAAACTCTCCAAGTGGATATCTTAACTCCTGAGCGAAAAGTGATGAGCCAAGCAGCCCGAATGGTAGTTGTTCGGACGATTGAAGGGGAAATTGGTATTTTACCGAATCATTTACCTCTGCTTGCTCCGCTTTATAAAGCATGGCCAATTCGGATAAAGCTAGAAAATGGAGAAGAAATTAAGGTTGCTTCTTGTGGTGGCTTTATGGAAGTAGGGCTCAATCGAGTAACTTTGTTAAGTGATTGTGCGGAGCTGCCAGGCGAGATTGATTTTGAGCGGGCAGAACGAGCAAAAGAGCGCGCAGAAAAACGGTTGCAGGATCACCGGGCGGACATTGATCTTTATCGAGCTGAACAGGCTCTTAAAAGAGCTCTAATGCGCATCGAGTTTCTGGCGACAAATAGGTTAATTATCGAGAGAAAAGCTGATTTTATTCAGCTTTTCTCTTTTTTATGCAGAGGTGAACAGGGCTTTTTCCTTGCTTTTTTTGGCCTTTTTATGGTATTCTCATTAATGGATAGTTATGGATAAATGTTTTCTTCAGTTGAAGGAGGATACTCAGGGTGGAAAAATTATTTGTTCGTGGCGGCCGAGCTTTATCAGGACGAGTCCGGGTGAGTGGCGCCAAGAATGCGGTATTACCAATTATTGCAGCTGCACTATTAGGAGAAACGCCAACACGTCTTGAAGATGTGCCTAATTTAGATGATGTACAAACGATTTCTGCGGTACTCAGTCATCTGGGTGGAAAAATCCAAGGACCTGAAGATGGAGTACTTCATATTGACTGCAGTGAAATTACCGGAGATGAAGCACCTTATGAGCTAGTCAGCAAAATGCGGGCGGCTTTTCTTGTGATTGGGCCTTTACTGGCTCGTACAGGACGGGCTCAAATATCTCTTCCCGGTGGATGCGCGATTGGTGCGCGTCCGATCGATCTTCACCTCAAAGGGCTTGAAGGCTTAGGAGCGATTATTGAGCAAGGGCCGGGGCACGTGACTGCGACAGCACCACCAGGTGGGTTAATCGGTGGAACAATTTATCTTGATTTTCCAAGCGTCGGTGCGACCGAAAATTTAATCATGGCAGCGACCCTTGCGAAAGGGAAGACCGTGATCGAAAATGCGGCGGAAGAGCCGGAAATTGTTGATCTCGCCAATTTTTTGACGACTATGGGAGCGAAGATCAAAGGAGCCGGGACGAATGTGATCCGTATCGAAGGCGTGCCTTCATTGCGAGGCGGAAATCATCAAGTGATTCCTGATCGGATTGAAGCTGGAACCTATATGATTGCTGCTGCGATGACGAAAGGTCATGTTCGCATTGACAATGCGATTGCTGAGCACCTTCAGCCAGTCGTTGCTAAAATGCGCGAGGCGGGAGTTTTGATTCAGGAAGATGTGGACGGAATTACCGTTGACGGGCGAAATGCTGATTTGAAGTCAGTTGATATAAAAACCCTTCCGTATCCTGGATTTCCAACAGATGTACAAGCCCAATTTATGGCACTTTTAACCCTATCAAAAGGATCAGGCATTGTAAGCGAAACTGTTTTTGAAAATCGATTTATGCATGTCAATGAGCTCCAACGGATGGGAGCGGCGATTCGAATTGAAGGTCGTAGCGCTGTTGTTGACGGACCAAGTGAGCTTTTGGGCTGTAAGGTGAATGCTACGGACCTTCGGGCCGGTGCGGCATTAGTGCTAGCTGGAATGGCAGCTACCGGAGAAACTGAAATTGGCGCGATTCATCACATTGATCGCGGATATGAAAATTTGGTGGATAAGCTAACGGCTCTCGGGGCAGATATTCGCCGCGGGCCAGCCAGTGATGCTGATGGATGCTCATCTGAGAATACAAATGAAGAAGGGGTGATCTGATGGGCTTATTTGATTTTTTTCATGGTCAAGATATTGGTATTGATCTAGGAACGACAAACATCCTAGTTTTTGTAAAGGGAAAAGGGATCGTGCTAAACGAGCCTTCAGTCATTGCGATCGAAAAAGAAAACAAAAGTATCTTAGCCGTGGGCTCTGATGCCAGAATGATGCTGGGTCGTACTCCTGGCAACATTACCGCGGTGCGTCCTTTGAAAGAAGGAGTAATCGCTGATTATGATGCAACAGAAGCGATGCTTCGTTATTTTATCGAAAAGGCGACGGGAAAAAACCGTTTTAATAAGCCGCGGATTATGATCTGTATTCCAGCTGGCGTAACCACCGTTGAAAAGCGGGCAGTACTCGAAGCGGCAGCTCAAGCTGGCGGAAAAAAAGTCTATTTAATTGAAGAGCCATTAGCCGCAGCTTTAGGGGCTGGGCTTGATATTGCCGAACCTTGTGGAACGATGGTTGTCGATATTGGCGGCGGAACGGCAGATGTGGCCGTCCTCAGTTTAGGCGGAATTGTTATCAGCGAATCTGTCCGCATTGGTGGCGATAAATTCGATGATGCAATCATGCGTTATGCGAAGAAAGAATACAACCTTTTGATTGGTGAACGAACTGCTGAAGAAATTAAAATTCG
>JAGOZY010000114.1 GCA_018058445.1 Negativicutes bacterium
GAGTAAGTTTAACTCGCTCATCTAAATAAGTAATCAATTCCGTCACAAGCTCGCAGGTCGAAGAAGTTGAAGGCTCTAAATAAATCAAGAGAGGATTCGCAATAAAGTTTTCCGTCCGTCGATGATGATCGATCACAATTACTTTATCGGCAGCTTCCAAAATTTCTGGCGCCGCTACTGAATCAGGTCGATGAGTATCGACAACAATCACTAGCGTATTTGGAGTCAGTAATTCTACCGCTTCATTTCCGCTTAAAAAATAATCTTGCATACCATCTCGAGAAATATTCATTCTCGTTCGGAGCTGCTCCATATTCGGAGACTTCGAACTAAGCACAACATGGGCAGTCTTTCCTAAAGCAAAAGATAATCTTGCAACACCCATCGCCGCCCCCAGACTGTCATAATCTTCAGCCCGATGTCCCATGATAATCACTTTATCTGCGCCACCGATCAACTCTTTAATCGCTTGAGCAACCACTCGCGCTTTAACTCGCGTAAATTTTTCCACAGCCTTACTTTTTCCACCAAAAAACTGAGTCTGGCCATCTAAATGAACAACCGCTTGGTCGCCACCTCGCCCCAAAGCCAAATCAAGTGCGGCCTGAGCCCGATCATTTAAAGCCATCAAAGACTCCTCACCAGTCGCAATACCAAGCGATAACGTTACCGGAAGCTTATTCATCCCCTCAAGTTCACGGATTTCATCTAAAATATCCACTTTCTCAAGACGAATATCCTCTAAAGCCCTTCGATCAAAAAAGGCAATATAACTATCCTCACTTACTTTTCGTAAGACCCCTTTATGGGAACTGACCCAAGCCGAAATCTTTCGGTTCGCTTCGGTCAAAAGTTCCGTCCGACCCTCGTCCTGCATCCCTTGCAAGACCTCCGAATAATTATCAATTTGGATATGAGCCGTTACGGGTTGCGCTAAAAATGCTTTATCCATTCGCGCTTGGAAATCGCTGACATCAGCAATATAAAGAGCGAGATAGGTATTTACCCCGCCCGATTCTCCGACAGGACGCGCCTCCACTCGATACGTTTTCTCTTTATCCACAAACTTCCATTTTCCCGGCACCGTTAAAAACTGCTCCAAGGGAAATTCCGGTATCAATTCTTTTAAATCCTGATTTTCTGCCACTCGACCATCGGACCAATCATTCATCAGCTCATTCCACCAATGAACCCGTCCATCCTGATCGACAATCAAGATCCCCTGAGGTAGGCCATGCAAGGCCATTCGAACTGAGTCCTTCATCACTTGCTTCAATTCTTTTAAATAACTCTCTAGCGCCCACTGTTGCTGCTTTCGTTGACTTAACGAAAGATAATACACTACGCCCAATAACGCAACGCCACCCAAAGCAAGCAAGCCATTATAATAGCCAATCGTTACAATAAAAATTACCGAAACA
This sequence comes from Negativicutes bacterium, assembly GCA_018058445.1. GTDB lineage: Bacteria > Bacillota > Negativicutes > JAGOZY01 > JAGOZY01 > JAGOZY01. Next base: position 1,422 of record JAGOZY010000114.1, read on the forward strand.
ACCAGACAAAGTCTGGATGAAATAAATAAAGCCGAACCTCTGAATAAATCCACCGAAATCCCTCCCCTCAAAATCAAATTAACTTTTCTTTTTCAACTTGCGATAATCCAAAAAGAGATCTGCAATTCCAGTAAATATCGCAGTAATCGAAATCACCGGAAGCAAAAACGTCGCAATAATAAGTATCAAAAAGATAAACCTGGGAACCCGATAAGCCTCAAATAAAAAGCGAAATACCGCAAACCCTTGCAGAAGCATAAAAAATCCACTGATTAAGCAAATTCCCAAACCTAAATTAATCATCCAAACTGGCGGAATTAGCTGCTGAAACTGTGCATAGTATCCGGCAATCATAACAATCAAGAAAGGAGTACCTAGCCATTTTGGAAAAGTCCACGTATAAAAAGGTGGAAAAGTTTCTAGTTGAATTTGTGCAAATCGACGTGCAAGATAAGCCGTAATCCAATAGTTCAGATAGGTCATCAACATTGAAATAAAAAGTAGAAAAACACCCAATATTCCTAAAAACATCTGCGCCATCAAAGGAATCAATGCCTTAGCCTGAGCCAGCTGTTCCGGCGGCATATTCGCATACATCGGATTCACTGCGATAAAACCATTCATCTGCGCCTCAATCGTTTCAGGTGAGATATCCATGCCCATAACGAGAACCGAAAGTGCCACTCCGGCGACCATACCTAGCCAAAAAGCAAAAGTAGAGCCAAGCATCACCCAAGCAATTGAGTATTTGCGATAAACTAGCCAAGCAAAAATAATGCCTGGTAAAAAACTGCTTAAAAACAATCCCAGTGCTTGAAGAGGCCCAACTAAAATCGTTGCCAGCATAAAACTAGCAACCGTCGCCAGTACACCCCAACGCATCCCTTGGCGCGCCATAATCAAAAAAAGAACTCCTGGCTGAGCCAACATTGCAAAACCGCCAATAATTGGCAAATATACCCCCGCAATAATCAAAACCATCATAATTGCCAGCAAAATACTGCTCTCAACCATGCCACTCGTTCTATTGCGTTGGGACATTTTTTGGAAATTATCCACTAAATGCTCCTCCGTCTTTTCCGCTTATCTTTTATAAGAGATAGTATCTCCATAGTACCCACCATTATACCACATTTTGGTTAAGTAACGAGGAATAAAGAACGAGATCACAAAGTCGGATAAATATCGATCCTTCTACTTTTTTTAAAATTAAATCAGAACTTAAAAAGCGCCGCAAAATGCAGCGCTTCTTAATTATCAACAGATCAGATTCGGCCTAATGCTATCGCTTCTTCTTTTAAAGACTCTCTAAAATCTGGATGAGCGATCTGAATCAAAGCCTCCGCTCTCTCCCGCAAACTTTTTCCACGCAGATTCGCAATACCAAATTCTGTAACAACATAATGCACATCGTTACGCGAAGTCGACACCGCCGCTCCTCGATCCAGTTCACAGGTAATCCGCGATATCGTTCCTTTAGATGCCGTTGACGGAAGCGCAATAATCGACACCCCGTTTTTGGCCAAACTTACGCCACGGACAAAATCAACTTGTCCACCAATGCCACTAAATTGACGAGCTCCAATCATCTCAGCATTCACCTGACCCATCAGATCCACTTGAAGAGCGGAATTGATTGAGACCATATTTTCATGCTGCCCGACAATCCAAGGACTATTGATATATTCGACTGGATGCATTTCCACATCAGGATTTCCATCTACGAAGTCATACAATTTTTTCGTGCCCATCAAGAAAGTCGCCATAAATTTCCCTGGGTTCAACGTCTTCTTTGCATTAGTAATAACACCAGCTTCCGCCAGACCTACCACTCCATCAGAAAACATTTCCGAATGAATTCCCAAATCTTTCTTCTCCTTTAAAAAGAGAAGAACCGCATCAGGAATGGCCCCAATTCCAAGTTGCAAAGTCGCACCATCTTGCACAAGGCTTGCTACATGTTGACCAATTTTTTCTTCAAGAGGTGTGATTACTGGCGGCTTTAGTTCAATCAAAGGCTGATCCCATTCGACAATCGCATCAATCTGATCCACATGAATTTTAGCCCCACCAGTCCTCGGGCAATGGCTGTTCACTTGAGCAATTAATGTGTTCGCCGACTCAGCTGCAGCCATCGTGTAGTCCACCGAAACTCCGTAGCTGCAAAAGCCTTCATCATCAGGCGTCGACACCTGAATTAAAGCCACATCCACTGGTAAAATCCGATTTTTAAATAGCCGGGGAATCTCCGAAAAGAAGCATGGAGTGTAGTCACCCCGATTTTCCGCCACCGCTTTCCGAGTCGGTCCACCGACAAAAAGAGCATTGTGATAGAAGCTTTTTTCCATTCCAGGCTGAGCATAAGCCGCAGCTCCCATGGCGAGCATGTGAGTTACCTCTACATTCTCCAGTTCATCCGCTCTAGCGACCAAGGCCTCCATCAAATGAGCAGGTTCACCACAAGCATGACCACTCACTACTCGATTTCCTGATTGAACAGCTTGAAGTGCCTCAGCTGCCAACATTCTTTTTTCTTGATACGCCTTTTGCCAGTCTTTCAAGCGACTCCCTCCAGACCCATTATTTCTTTTTCGAAATTCCAGCAATATTTTTCGCCATTTCTTTTTTCGCACCTAAATCACTCTGGCGGGCAATCATCACGCGCTGAGCTTGTGGTGATCCAGCACCATGCATCGACTCTGTCCGATAGCCGACTGCCGCAGTTCCCAATGTCATATTTTCCACAAGACGCAAAATACGCATACGATCTTCCGTCGGAACACCTTCCATTCCTTTGAAGTATTTTTCGATGACCTTGCCAATTTCTGGATGCCGGAAATCCTGCTCAGACGGCAAAGTGACCATCAGCCCACCAGCGATATCTTCAGCCAGGCGAGAAATTTCATAAGGGAAACGGGTTACATTTTGCTTACAGACGTTCGCAAGAAGCAAATCAATCAGATAGGTTCCCGATTCAGTTGCTTGACCAGAAGCCGAGCAAGCAATACCACAAGAGAAAAGTGTTTCATTTAGGTGAATCATTTCAATAAGCTTGTCTTTGATGTGCGATGCTTTTTCCACGCCATTTTGCTCCGCAGCCACAGCTACAGCACCAATCAAAACATCACCTACACCGACTTTACAGCCACCATAGCTTTGTCGATGGTAGCCAGCAAATCGCTCAACCAAAAGTCCAGCAAATTCATACTCACCACACATGAAAACCTGCTCCCAAGGAATAAAGACATCATTAAAGACCATTAAAGCCTCATGTCCGCCAAACTCAGGATTCCCCACGTCAATCGTTCCGCCTTCCAGCTTACGAGTATCGCAAGATTGACGTCCATAAATATAGAGAATGCCTTCTGCATCAGCAGGGCAAGCAAAAGATAAGGCATAGTCGGCATCATCTTGCCCCATAGAAATCGTCGGCATCGTTAAAATCCAGTGAGAGTTAATCGCGCCAGTCTGATGGGCTTTCGCCCCCCGCACGACAATTCCATCTTCCCGCCGTTCAATCACATGGAGAAACATATCTGGATCTG
>JAGOZY010000115.1 GCA_018058445.1 Negativicutes bacterium
TGCTGAAAATTGGGCAAAGTACATAGATGAGACTGAAAAAAACTTTCGTGCGCCGGACTTTGATGAAACATTGGTTATTTCACGTTGGATTGTTGACAATTGGCACTAATAAATTGAGAGGGCTTCTTTAAAGGAGGCCTTTTCTTTGTCTTCTGGTGGCGAATATAGTATGATAAGTGATGATACTTAAATAAGTAAGGAGTCTGAGCATGAGCACAAGTTTGGAAGTAGGGATTGTAGGTCTTCCTAATGTTGGGAAGAGTACTCTTTTTAATGCAATTACAAAAGCTGGGGCAGAGGCTGCGAATTATCCATTTTGCACCATTGAGCCGAATGTCGGGGTTGTCGAGGTTCCAGATCCTAGGCTGGAGCGATTAACTCAGATTACGAAGCCAAAGAAAACCGTTCCAACTGCAATGCGATTTGTCGATATTGCAGGTTTAGTCAAAGGGGCTGCTCAAGGTGAGGGCCTTGGTAATAAATTCTTGTCTCATATCCGTCAAGTTGATGCGGTGGCTCAGGTTGTGCGGTGTTTTGAAGATGAAAATATTACTCATGTCGAAGGTGGATTAGATCCTCTTCGTGATATTGATATTATTTCGACAGAACTTTGTCTGGCTGATATGGAGACTGTGGATAAAAGGTTAGAGCGACTGCCCAAAATGGCTAAAAGCGGCGATAAGAAAGCTCAGGCTGAGCTGCTACTTCTTGAGCCGGTAAAAAAAGCACTTTATGACGGAATTCCTTTGCGCCGGGCTGGGCTTAGTGATGAAGAAAAAGAGGCGATTCGTGATCTTCACTTGCTCACTTTGAAGCCGGTACTCTTTGTGGCTAATGTCGGTGAGGACGAGGTCACTCATCCGGATGATAATCCTGCGGTAAAAGCGGTAAAAGCTTATGCAGCGGAAGAAGGGGCTGAAGTGATTACTGTTTCTGCGAAGCTTGAATCAGAAATTGCTGAGCTGAGTGATGAAGAGGCTCATGAATTTTTAAACGAAATCGGTATTTCAGAATCTGGATTGGATCAATTAATCCGTACGAGTTATAAGCTATTGGGTTTGATTACATTCTTTACTGCTGGTGTTCAAGAAGTGCGAGCTTGGGCAATTCGTCGAGGTACAAAAGCACCTCAAGCGGCGGGGAAAATCCATACGGATATTGAACGCGGCTTCATTCGAGCTGAGGTAACTGGGTATAAAGACCTAGATGAACTCGGCGGGCAAACAGCTGCAAAAGAAAAAGGGCTGGTTCGTTTAGAGGGAAAAGAATATGAAATGAAAGATGGCGATGTGGTTTATTTCCGCTTCAATGTCTAGGAAGAAAGACCTGAGAGAAGCTTCTCTCAGGTCTTTTTGCAGGAAAAAAAGAGTTTTTGGAGAACGCTAAAAGGAAGTTACCTTTGTACGGTGAGAAATGAAGTAGGGAGGACAAGAGATGATTAACTGGATTTGGATGGGACTTATGGTGATTGGAATTGTAACTGCCATGTATCAAGAGCTGATGTTTCATAATGGTGCTTTGGATAAAATAACAAAGGCGGCTGTAACTTCTGCTAATACAGCGGTCGAATTATCGATTGGGCTGGTTGGTGTGATGGCTTTGTGGCTGGGAATTATGGCGATTGCTGAGCAGGCTGGGCTTGTGCAAATTTTTGGAAAAATGCTTCGCCCCATTATGGTCCGTTTGTTTCCTGATGTACCGCCGGAGCATCCGGCTATGGGGGCAATGGTCATGAATATGGCTGCGAACGTTTTGGGTCTTGGAAATGCGGCAACTCCTCTGGGGCTCAAGGCGATGCAGGAATTGCAGTCCTTAAATCCTCATAAAAATGTGGCAACCAACGCGATGGTAATGTTCCTTGCCTTAAACACTTCTTCTGTGCAATTAGTGGCGGCGACGGTTATTGCTTTACGGGTTGCTGCTGGGTCGACAAACCCAACCTCTATTATCGGTCCTACTTTAGTTGCGACAGTAATCGGGACAGTTTTTGCAATTGTCATTACGAAAATTTTTGAAAAACTACCGATGTTTCGGATTAATCCTGAGCTGGAGGCTCGTGAAGAAGCCGAAGAAGCAGCTAAATCGGTCTAAGAAAGAGAGGGATTTAAAAAATGGATGGATTTATTTTCTTTACAAATCAATTATCAATTTGGACGATTCCAGTATTATTATTAATTCCGCTTTATGGAATGTTTAAAAAAGTCAAAGTATATGAATCTTTTGTCGATGGTGCCAAAGAAGGCTTCACTACAGCCATTCGAATTATTCCTTATTTGGTTGCAATGCTGGTTGCAATTGGGGTCTTTCGGGCGTCCGGTGCTATGGAGATGCTCGTCAGTGGCATTCGCCCTTTTACAAACTTAGTCGGCTTTCCGGCCGAAATATTGCCGATGGCTCTGATGCGCTCTTTGTCCGGTGGCGGTTCTCAAGGAATTATGGTTGATATGATGAAAACCTATGGACCCGATTCTTTCCTCGGTAACTTAGCTGGTGTGATCATGGGATCAAGTGAAACAACTCTGTATGTCCTTGCGGTGTATTTTGGTTCTGTTGCGATTCGTAAAAGCCGGCATGCTGTAGCAGTTGGCTTGATGGCTGATGTGGTTGCAGTTATTGCATCGGTTGCGATCTGTACGTTCATGTTTACTTGATTTGCAATTTGATGAGAGGGAGGCTTAGAGAGAATGGAAATGATGAAAGCAAAACCGCTAAAAGCTGGTGATGTTGTAGGATTGATTGCGCCATCAAGCCCGGTGGAAGAGGCGCGAGTTGCGAAAGCAAAGGCGGCGTTAGAAAGTTTTGGATTGCAAGTTCTTGTCGGTGAAACTTGTTACGCCAAGTATGGCTATCTATCGGGTACAGACGAGCTTCGCTCTAGTGAGTTAAATCAAATGTTTTCAAACTCAGCTCTTGCAGGAATTATCTGTTTGCGAGGCGGCTATGGGATTCCTCGTATTTTGGATCGAATTGATTATGAGATGATCAGAAATAATCCTAAAGTTTTTGTTGGTTTTAGCGATATTACCGCTCTTCATACGGCGATTCAGCAGCAGACTGGACTCATCACTTTTCATGGCCCGATGGCGAACTCAATGATTGATAATTTTAGCGAGTATTCACGAAAATCCTGGGAGCAAGTTCTTTTTGGAAAGCAAGAAAAAGGGCTGTTGGCAAATCCAACAGGGGAAATTTTGGAGGGCTGGCGAGCTGGAAGAGCCAAGGGGCGGCTTTGCGGCGGAAATTTGAGCTTGATCGCTGATACAATGGGTACTCCCTACGAACTTGATACGGCAGGTAAAATTTTGTTTATCGAAGAAATTGGCGAAGCTCCCTATCAGATCGACCGGATGCTTACGGAGCTTCGATTGGCAGGAAAATTATCTGAAGCGGCGGGAATTATCCTAGGCGATTTTGCAGACTGCACACCGACAAAAGCGGGTGAGAGTCTGACTTTAGAAGAAGTATTTTTTGACTTACTTCCCTATGACAAACCAATTCTTCGAAATCTGCGAGCTGGTCACTGTGATCCTCACATGACGCTCCCTATGGGAGCTCTTTACGAAATGGATGGGGAACAGGGAATTCTGGCTTTACTTGAAGAACCGCTTCAAAGATAAATAAACATCAAAAAAGGCAACCAGAAATGGTTGCCTTTTTTGATGTTATTACGATAGGTAGCCTAACGATCGGGAGATTCCTTGAGCATGTGCTTGAATGGTCCGAGCATATTCTTCTTCAAGCTGGGATCTAAATCGGGACGTCGGACCTGACATAGAAAGGGCTGCGATCATTTTGCCATGGGAGTTGAAAATAGGGGCACTTACTGCGAAAACTCCTTTTTCGCGTTCTTCCATACTAAGAGCATATCCGTCTCTACGTACTTTTGCGAGGTCATCTTCTCTAAGGATACAAGGTTCTTGTTCAAGTATCAGTTGCCGTTCTGTGTCGCTTAACCAGGCGAGAAGAACTCGCCCACTTGCTCCTCGAATCAGCGGTAGAGATTCGCCGATCATGATTGATTGCCTGAGAGCCTGGGTACTTTCAATTCGATCCAGACAAACCCGTCGTCCTCCCTGAGCGATATAAATACTGACACTTTCGTTGTACTTACGCTGTAAGTCTCTTAAAAAAGGGAGCGAGATGGATCGAATATCGGACTGTTGAGCTGCTGCGTCTCCTAGGCGAAGAAGAGCGATTCCAAGTGAATAGCGTCGATTATCAGGATTGCGTTTTAGAAAGTGATGTTTTTCGAGTGCAGCAAGTAAGCGGGAGGCTGTACTCGGGCTGAGTCCGACTTCTTGAGCAATTTCAGTGAGAGAAAGCTCTGTGGGACTGGCTTCAAAGATGTGGAGCATTTCGAGGCCTCGTTCTAAAGTGCGGACCGAAGGCTCTTTTGTCGTGGCTGGCATCAGAGATCACGCTCCTCAAATAGATAATTGTTTACAAGATTTTTGGACGAATTGCTAGATGGGTCCTTTTAGGGTCTATTCTAACATATTTTATAGGGTAAAAAAATAAGGGAAAATTGTATGATGAGAAGTAAGACGCTTTTTGTAGACTTCGAGTGAATAATGGATCGCTGGCTGTTTTGCTCCGTTTGCAACTGAACTTTTGGCTGGTTTTGGTGAGAAATCAGTATTCTGATGGTGAGAGCCTTTTCGCCATTGATTGATTTTTTAAGACCAAATGTGAGAAATATCAAAAAATTTGCACAGATTAAGAGGAGTTTTAGGAAATAAATAGAAATGATCAGTTATGGATTGTATCCAGAGTACAATCTGAAAATTTTAGAGAAAAGTATGCGATCTTTGCGGAAAGAAGGGGAGAGTATGAATCGAATTCAAAAATCGGCGAGTGTTGGCGCAGAGGAAACTAATGATCTTTTGATCGAAGTGGAGGTTGCCCCAGTTGGTTCTGGCGTAGAACTTGATTTTAAAACATCAGTGCCTTATCAATATGGAG
>JAGOZY010000116.1 GCA_018058445.1 Negativicutes bacterium
GTTTTAAGGCGACCAATTTCCGCTAAAATATCAGGATTTTTAGTTAGTTCCAAAGTAAGTAACTCCGAGTTCTTCTTGATCTTCTGCGCTTCTGGGTGAATGACTCGGTAGTCAGCAACCGCTGCTGCTTTGATCACAACAGTGGATGCAGGCAAGCTTCGAAGTACTGCTTCGCGCATTTCAGCGGTGTTTTCGACTGTAGTCACATCGATACCACCAGGGACTGGGATCGAAAGAGCCCCAGCAATCAGATGGACTTCCGCACCTCGCTCTTTGGCCATTTTAGCTAAAGCCACACCCATTTTTCCGCTAGATCGATTCCCAATATAGCGGACTGGATCGATAGCCTCGCGAGTGCCACCTGCGGTGATTAAAACACGTTGCCCAATCAGATCTTGCTTAGACTGCAAGATGCTTTGTATTTCCTCAAAAATGCAAATAGGCTCTGGCAATCGGCCCGGTCCAAAAGTTCCGCAAGCCATATGTCCAGTAGCCGGATCAAGAATTCGGTAACCGAATTCACGCAATTTTTTCATATTATCTTGAGTTGCCGGATGTAAAAACATTTTGTCGTTCATAGCAGGTACGACTAAAATCGGAGCCTCAGTAGCAAGTACAGTGGTGCTAAGCATGTCGTCAGCGATCCCATGAGCCATTTTAGCGATCATATTGGCAGTCGCTGGCGCGATAACAAATAGATCAGCGCGCTGGGCCAGTGCGATATGTTCGATATTCCAACGTTTTGGCTCATCCCACATATTTACGATTACAGGCTGTCCGGTAATTTCCCGAAAGGTTAGAGGTGTTACAAATTCTGTAGCTGCTTTCGTCATTACCACAGAAACAAGCGCTCCTGCTTTCGTCAAACGACTTGCCAGTTCAACAACTTTGTAGGCTGCAATTCCGCCGCATACCCCAAGAACGATATTCTTCCCCTTCAGCATTATTTCAGCCTCCTACTTGATACCGTCTTTAATGCGTTCATAAGTGATCTGATGTGTAGCAATTTCTTTTAAAGCCGCAGTCACTGGCTTTACTTGATCAGCAAACCCATCTTCCTTCATGATTTCACGGGCTCGTTTTGAAGCAAGCGTTACTAAAGTGTATTTACTATCTACTGTCGACATAAGAACATCAAGTGACGGTTTAATCATTCGTGATTCTCCTTTTATTTTATACTTCCGTATTGCTGCATCTGATTCACTGCATAAAGATTTCGATCCATACGACATTTTTCAGCAGCCAAAATCTGCTGAATTTGAAACACCGCTTGGTCGACATCGTCATTAACAACTAAATAATTGTATTGAAAGGCAGAGCCAATTTCAAGTCGTGCTGACTTAAGGCGTCTTTCCATCGCTTCTGGAGTTTCACTACCTCGCTTTTGAATTCGGCAAGCTAGTTCTTCTAAAGAAGGAGGCATCAAAAAGATGAACACTCCTTGAGGAAATCGACTTTTTACTTGGAGTGCTCCCTGGGTATCAATCTCAAGCACAATATCTTTTCCAGACTCTAAGTAGGCTTGGACATGACTTCTTGGCGTACCATAGAAATTTCCATAGACTTCGGCCCACTCCAGTAGCTCATCTTGACGAATCATTTGCTGAAACTCCTCAGGGGTTCGAAAAAAGTAATTAATACCTTCTTTCTCTCCTTTGCGAGGCTCCCGGGTTGTGACCGAAGTCGAATACTCTAAATTCGGGTTCACTTCCATCAGGCTTTTACAAACGGTTCCTTTGCCGGTCGCTGAAGGACCAGAGATGACGATAAGAATGCCTGATTTTTTCATTCCACTCGATTCCATTATTCCCCTGCCTCTTCTGTTTCTTTGTTGACCAAACGATGTGCTACCGTTTCTGGCTGAACTGCCGAAAGAATTACATGATCTGAATCCGTAATTACAACAGCCCGAGTTCGACGACCATAAGTAGCATCAACTAACATCCCACGTTCGCGAGCTTCTTGGACAATGCGCTTAATAGGAGCAGATTCCGGGCTCACAATAGCAACAATTCGATTCGCTGATACAATGTTTCCGAATCCAATATTAATTAGTCGAATTTCCATGGAAAATCTCCTTCCAGCCCTTTGAGCTTTTCCTACTCAAAAATCATAGCTTTATTACTCCATCGTAAGCTATTTTACTGTCTTTTGTCAATGGACAGTTCTGGGATTCAGATATTTCCTACAAATACCTTTGCAGCAGGACCTGTCATCCAAATATCATCTTGATCGTCCCATTCAATTTGCAAATCGCCACCTGCAAGTGATACGGTGACATTTCGCTCCGAGCGTCCGGTTTTTGCTGCTGCCACGAGAGCTGCACAGGCGCCAGTCCCGCATGCTAGAGTCTCACCTGCTCCACGCTCCCAAACCTTCATCTCCAAATAGTTCGGAGAGTGTACTCGAATAAAATCGACGTTTGTGTGTTCAGGGAAACGGGAATGAGTCATTAATGCTTTTCCTGTGGAGTGCCAATCCCACTCGAAAGATTCAACAAATGCAACTGCGTGTGGGACTCCGGTATTTACTGGGACAACAGGAAATTCTCGTCCAGAGTCAGTAATAACATATTCTGGGCCCACTTCGCCCTCATCTAAAAAGGGAATTTCGGCGCAGTTCCATTTAGGTTTTCCCATATTCACACGAACCATCAAGGGCTCACCTTCGACAAATTTTTCGATTGTGCAAATTTTAAGTCCGTCTCCGGTCAAGACGCTAAATTCTTTTTTTTGCGTTAAACCTTCCGCTGCAACATGAGCGGCAAAACAACGAAGTCCATTACCACACATGTCAGCTTTACTGCCATCAGAGTTATAAATTTCCATGGTAAAGTCAGCTTGATCCGTAGAATCTACCGTAATGAGTCCATCTGCCCCGATTCCAAATCGACGATCGCAAAGTTTGATCGATAACTCTCCAATGTTTGAAACAGGAAGCTCTGATTTTTGAACCAAGATAAAATCATTCCCAAGACCTTGCCACTTATGAAAATTCATAAAAATCCTCCTAAAATATATTTCGCTACTTTAGATACATACTTTGCCAAAAAAGATTGAATTCCTTTTTTGAAGAGATACTTTGACTTAAGACAGATCAAGACCTCTCTTCTTTCTGGTATACTAGTATCAAATAAGGGGGCGATGGAATGGCTTTAGATGGATTTACATTACGAGGTCTGTCTTCTGAATTAAAACAAGAGCTTGAAGGCGGACAAATTCAGAAGATTTTTCAATTAGATCAAGAAACATTGCGTTTTCATATTCGGAGCGATGGAAAAGAAAAAATCTTACTTTTTACCGGATTTCAAGCTTTTCCCCATATCCGTCTCTGCCATTCTTCTGCTGGGACACCAGAAGTTCCACCACCATTTTGTATGCTGCTTCGCAAACATCTTGAGGGCGGTCGCATTACAGATATTAGCCAAGTTGGCTGGGACCGAATTGTTAAAATAACCGTAGATTTCAAACAGGGTTCAAAAATTATCTCAAAAATCCTTTTTATCGAACTAACCGGCCGACTCACGAACGTGGTGCTTGTCGATGAAGAGTATCAAATCTTTGATGCCCTAAAACGCATCGGCGATACACCCAATTCGAAGCGATCCATTCTTCCCCACCAAACTTATGAACTTCCTGCTCCGCAAGGAAAGTGTCCCCCCGATGATTTTGATATCGCTCGAATGGCGCAAGCCTTATCTACGCAAGAAAAAGAAGACCCTTTGCGGAAAATCATCATGAATCGCTTTGATGGGATCGGCCCTTTAACAGCCGATGAAATTTTATATCGAAGTCAGCTCGAAGGTACTTTGTTAGGCTCACAAATCAGTCTTGAAGACTGGACAACTCTTGTCACAACAATTTCACTCGTGGTTAAAGAAAGTGATACACCAGCACCTATTTTATATCGTCTGAAAGAAGGGCGGGCCTGGAATATCACTCTCTTCCCTTATCACTCGCTAAATCTAGCAGAAGGAACATCAACCGCTAGCTTAAGTGAAGGACTCGAGATGCTTTCAGAAAAGATCAATGCGCAACCACCTGGTTTAAAAACGGAGTGGAGTCAACGAATTTTAAAAGAGCAAGATCGACTGCAACGCCGATTAAAGGCGCTTGAAAAAGATTTGGAAAAACTTGAAAACAGTCCGCCTTATCAGCATTGGGGCGATCTTTTAATGATTCATCTTAATGAGATTCCTACGTGGAGCAACGAAGTTTCTTTGCCTGATTGGCTGAACCAAACGGAAGACGAACCACCGATGATCACCCTCCCCTTAAATCCTCAGTTTTCCCCGATTCAAAATGCCCAAAATTTTTATAAATTGCAAAAAAAGATGGAGCGTACAGGAGGTAATATTGCAAATCAAACCCAAGGAGTGGAAGAGTCTCTCGCCTATTATGATAGTTTACTCCATTATCTAAGTGAAGCAGAATCACATTTGGAGCTCGACGAAATCCGACAAGAGCTCATTGAAAGTCGACTTCTTAAAAAGCGAGCAGCAAATCGAAACAAAAAATCAAATCCGAAACAAGATTTTCTCACGTTTACCTCTCCCAATGGCTACCCGATTTGGGTGGGGAAAAATAACTATCAAAATGATTGGCTCACTTTTAAGCACTCACGGCCTTCGCATTTTTGGTTTCATACGCAAAAGATCCCTGGCTCTCATGTAATCCTTGCTGCGCCTGAAGGAATGAGCGAAGACGCACTTGCTACAGATATCCAACGAGCAGCAGAAATTGCTGCCTTCTATTCAAAAGCCCGCTCAAGTACCCACGTACCTGTTGATTATACGCGCCGCAAAGCGGTCTGGAAACCCAACGGTGCTAAACCTGGTTTTGTTCTTTATGAGCAGCAAAAAACCGCACTAGTCAAGCCTCTCGGCGAATAAAAAAAG
>JAGOZY010000117.1:0-1847 GCA_018058445.1 Negativicutes bacterium
GCACAGGCAATCCTTGAGGAAATACACTTTCCTGATAACTTACGGACTGCTCATCAAAAGCTTCCCATGAAGGGAAAGATACGACGTTGACCGAAATTCCCTTAGCTTCAAGTTCTTTTTGTGCATCTAGAGCAACCCAAACTTCTGCTCCGGTTGCAACAATAATCCCTTGTGGATTTTGCACTTCCGAGACAACATAAGCCCCTCGTTTCGCTTTTACACGAACAGATGGGTCTAACGTCGCTAATTTTTGACGACTTAAAACAAAGATAACAGGACCATTTTGCTCCAATGCCCACTCCCAAGCTCCGGCAGCTTCATTGCCATCTGCGGGGCGATAAATCGTCACACCAGGCATGGCCCGCAAAGAAGCAAGATGCTCAACAGGTTGATGAGTCGGTCCATCCTCGCCCACACCAATTCCATCATGAGTCAGAACATAAAGCGAGGGGATCTGCATCAAGGCAGCCAGTCGGATACCTGGTCGCATATAGTCAGCAAATACAAAGAACGTTGAGCCGTAAGGCAAGAACCCACCATGAAGCGCCATACCGTTTACGACAGCGGTCATTGCATGCTCACGAATACCAAAACGAAGATTTCGCCCACTCGGATTTTGAGCTTCAAAATCACCCAGACCTTTTACGTAGGTTTTAGTCGAAGGAGATAAGTCAGCCGAACCACCCATGATCGAAGGAATTTTATTCGCCAAAGCTTCGAGCACTTTTCCAGAAGATTCTCGAGTTGCAAAGCTTTCACCTGGAGTAAAAGTTGGCAGAGCTTCTTTCCAATCCTCTGGCAACTTTCCAGTCAATCGATCTTGAAGTTCTTTTCCAAGCTCTGGGAAAACTTCTTTATACGTTTGATATTTTTCATCCCATGCTTTTCGAGTCTTTTGGCCTCGGTCACTTGCCGCCAAGCAATGAGTCCGCACTCCTGTTGGAATATAAAATTTTTCTTCCGGCGGAAAGCCATAAAACTCTTTCGTTTTTGCTACGCCAGCGGCCCCTAATGGCTCGCCATGGGCAGAAGCACTATCTTCTTTCGGACTTCCGTATCCGATGTGAGTACTCACTACAATAATGCTTGGGCGATCAGAATCCGCTTTAGCTTCATCAATTGCAGCTTGTAGGGCTCCTAGATCATTTCCATCTGCAACTTTTAAAACCTGCCATCCTAGTGCCTCAAAGCGACCAGTCACATCTTCGCTATAACACAAATCTGTGCTTCCTTCGATGCAGATTTGATTGGAATCATATAAGTAAATCAGTTTTCCCAAACCATAATGTCCAGCAATCGAAGCCGCTTCTTGTGAAATTCCTTCCATCAAGTCGCCATCTGAAATGATCGCATAGGTATGATGATTAAAGAGTTCATATTCTGGCTGATTATATCGAGCTGCCAAATGAGCTTCAGCGATCGCCATACCCACTCCGTGAGCAAAGCCTTGACCCAAAGGACCCGTTGTCACTTCGACACCGACCGTATGACCATACTCGGGATGCCCAGGTGTTAGCGAATTATATTGGCGGAAATTTTTCAGCTCTTCAAGAGGAAGTGGATAACCAAATAGATGAAGAAGAGAATAGAGCAGAGCCGACCCATGACCTGCCGACAGGATAAATCGATCTCGGTCTGGCCAGTCTGGGCAACTTGGGTCAAATTTCATCGTTTGCGCCCATAGTGCATATGCCATTGGCGCTGCTCCCAACGGTAGTCCTGGGTGCCCTGAATTCGCTTGTTCAACCATATCAATGCTTAGGCACCGTAGCGTAGATATCGCTTGTTCATCTAATTGTCCCATCATTAAAAAATTACCTCCATTTTATTGTATCTTGCTTTTTTAT
>JAGOZY010000117.1:1947-4887 GCA_018058445.1 Negativicutes bacterium
ATCTTGTTCCGGCACCAAAAAGTAGAATTGGTTCTCATAGTCACGATCCACCAAAAATTCCCATTTTCGAGGTATTTTTTCGGCTAAAGTCTCCTTATGAGTCACAAAAACAGTCGGAAACAAACTATCCGCCATCCAGCGCCCTTTTCTCTCCTGATAAATATCCGGCACCAAAGCCTGAATATCTTCTGGGATAGGGCGCAGAAGACCTTCTCGCACAGCTCCTTGGAGCTCTGCCTGATTCGCTCCCCACCAGATGTCCCCTTGAACGTTTTTCTTATCTTGAGTTAACTCGTCCAGCGCATCACCACCGCCGACCCAATGAACTTCAAGTTCATAATCTGGATAAGCTTTACGAAATTTTTCCGCAACAAATTCAACAACCGGTTCTGAGCGGGATGCGTAAAGAATCACTTTTTTTGCTTCCTGTTGAACTGGTAATATCGGTTCTTGCACCTTATCTGTTGCACAACCAGTTAACAATAAAGCAATTACAAGACCGAAAAGGCCTTGAAGTTTCTTCATTAGATTCTCTCCTCACTGGGCCTTCCAAAGAAGATCTAGTTTTTATCATTCTGTCTCCATCTATTTTATCACATCTGCTCATTCATTTCCTTCTCCCTGAAAATTGACAGACACTTCTCCCCCTTGTTATGATCCATAGAAGGCACATCTGAGCTTATTATAAAGGGAGGCTCTTTGTAGAATGGTAGAATTGAAATCAACGATTCCCGAAAAAAATCTAACGATTGCAATCTTTGGACTCGGTCTAATCGGAAGTTCACTTGCCCAAGCATTTAAGCGACATACCAATCATACAGTGAAAGGTTTTGCCCGCTCCGAGAGAGTTCGTAAGCTGGCTTTAGAAATGAAGGCCCTCGACTTTGCTCCAGAAACCCCCGAGCTGACCGCAGAAGATGCGGACATCCTTATTTTTTGTGTTCCACCGGCGGCGATGGTCGAATCCATTCGTCAAGCACTGCCAAAAATAAAGCCCGGAGCGATTATCACGGATGTAGCCAGCATTAAAGGTCAAATATTAGAAGAAATCCCTCCTCTGCTTCCCGATCACGTTACCTTTGTTGGCGGTCATCCCATGGCGGGCTCAGAAAAAGGCGGCTTTGAAAATGGCGACCCTGATCTTTTTATCGATCGACCTTTTTTATTCCTGACCCACTCAACATCCCCTCAAGAAGTCCTCAGAGTTCTAGAGGAGATGGCCAAACAAATCGGCGCTCGTCCAATTCTTATTCCAGCAGAAGCACATGACCGAGCAGCCGCAGAGATCAGCCATGCTTCGCATGTCATTGCTTCTCTTCTCGTTCTCCAAGCAGCACATAGCCCAGGCGCTGATTGGAATTTCCAGATGGCGGCTGGCGGATTTCGCGATATGACTCGAGTCGCTTCGGGAAATCCTGAATTATGGACAGACATCTGCCTAGCCAACCGCGAAGAAATTGCATTAGCACTTGAAAGCTTAGAGAACTGGTCGGAAAAATTTCGCCATGCCCTTAAAAACCAAGACTCTGCCGCAATCCAAACTTGGTTAGCCGAAGCTGCAGAAATTAGAAATAATCGCTTTCACTTTCCAAAATAAGTAAAAGAGTCTAAGCAAATTTGCTCAGACTCTTTTTTCTTTCCACCAAAAATTGACTGCTTCTTCCAAACTTTTTTCATCATTTTTAATTTGGTTTTGTTGGACACCCTTTAAAAGATAAGCACTCACTTTAGCAACTTGAGGTCCCTGGCCCACGATTGAGGTGATTTCGTCCCCACGGATTGAAAGGTCTGATCGAAAAAAAGGCAACTGATCCAATAGTTTCCTTGCTTCCGCTCTCTTTGAAGCTACAGCCTTATCCCCCAGTGCCTCACGAAATTGCCAGAAGTACTCCAGCATTTTTTCAAACTCTTTTTTATCAGCAAACGAGGCGGACCATTGGCTCAAAGTCTCTGTCCCTTGCCACTCTTCTTCTGATTTTTCCGCAATCCAGATCGCCTGCTTTTGGGTTACTAGATCCAGCCCTTTCATTCGAATAGCCTGTTTGCCAAGCCCCCACGCGACCACTGCCCAGCGAAGAACTTTTATTGCCAGCAATCTCGCTAGCAAACCGGTCCACTGATTTCTCCCCGGCCAATGTTCACCAAAGATATAGCGGCCCACCCCAGAAATACCGAGCAAATCTAGTCCCTGACTGGCTCTAGGTAAAAGCAGAATCAGCTCCATTTCTTGAGTAATTCGCTCTTGCGCTAATCGCTCAATTTGATATGCGCTTTTGCCGATTTCATTTAAAGTCTGATCTTCAATTACGAAACCAAGCTTGGCGGCAAAGCGAATTGCTCGCAACAGCCTTAACGGATCTTCCGTAAAGCGAAGAAGCGGTTCGCCAATCGTCCGAATCAACTTGTTTTCAAGGTCTTTTTTTCCACCAAACGGATCAATCAATTCTCCATTCCAAGTCAGAGCCATTCCATTGATCGTAAAATCTCGCCGAGATAAATCTTCTTCTAACGAAGCCCCATACTCAACCCAAGCAGGGCGATGAGGGTCGCTCCCATAACCTTCTTTGCGAAAAGTCGCAATCTCTAAACTTTCATTCTGAACAGTCAAAACAAGAACACCGAATGCAGACCCTACCGCATTCGCCTGCCAATTTTTCTTCTTCGCAATTTCCAGAAGTTCTTCTGGCGTCAGAGAGCTCGCCAAATCGAAGTCAGTGGGAGAAGCTCCGAGAAGTAGATCCCGGACTGCGCCACCGACCAGAACTGCATCGACTTTCAATTGCTCCAGATACTCCCATACTTCATAAATCCCTGGGTGCTCTTTTTGAAATTTTTCCTTCTCTAAAATCATTTCCCATCACCTCCCCTTTCTTTTATTCTATCCGAATCATAGCCAAGTAGTATATAATAACCTTAAAGAGTTTTTCTTTTTCAGTTCCC
>JAGOZY010000118.1 GCA_018058445.1 Negativicutes bacterium
TTTTCAATTCCATGAATCATCCCCGAATATACAATCAAGCTAAATTTACTCCCTTGTTTTTTTGCTTGTAAAATGGCTCGCAAAATATCATAAGCAGTGATTGGGACATCCACAACAACACCAGAAACGTCCGACTGACGTATCGCTTCAGCAGTGCGTCCGCGAGTTACAAATACTTCTGCGCCTTTTTGACTTTCCCTCAAAGCGACTTGAACACCTTCATGAATAAGCCCTTGGCGCACTATTAGCTCTCTATATTGGTTGCGCTTCAATCGTTTTCCTTTACTAAAAAGCTCTGCGTCCGGCGCAATAAAAACAATATTTTTCACACCTGCACCCCCTACTACATTTTGCATCAATTTACCGATATCATATCCTTTTTTCGAAAATAATTCGAGGAAATATTTTGAAAATTGCATCAATTTGCATCATACAAACAACGAAGTACAATAGCATTTCCTTTACCCCCATTAATTCCTCTGATTTACTTAGATTAATCAATGGATTTTCTTATTAGAGGTAAATTTCCTACCAATAGATCATGAAAGGAGACTCTCTTATGACCAAACTAGTTCGTGGACTACTTGTTATCCTTATCGGTACAGCCATTTGGCTGATGCCAATCCCAGCCGGCTTAAAACCCGCCGCTTGGCAGCTTTTCGCAATCTTCGTCGCGACGATTGCAGCCTTTATCCTCCAGCCTTTACCAATCGGTGCTATTGCCTTCATCAGTGTAACTTTTACTGCACTGATTGGAGTGCTCAAGCCAGCCGAGGCACTCTCGGGATTCAGTAACGGAACGATTTGGCTGATTGTTTCAGCCTTCCTCTTTGCAAAAGGCTTTATTAAAACCGGACTCGGAAAGCGTATCGCTTATGTCCTTATTCGCTTTATGGGAGACAGTACTTTAAAGTTGGGGTACACACTGGCGCTCAGCGATTTAATCATTGCGCCAGCAACTCCCTCAAATACCGCTAGAGCAGGAGGTATTATCTTCCCCATCGTTAAAAGTCTCGCAAGCGCATTTGACTCAGAGCCTGGTCCCTCATCCCGTCGTGTCGGTTCCTACCTAGTACAAACTGCTTATCAAAATAATACGATTACTTCTGCGATGTTTATGACTGCAATGGCCGGAAATCCGCTCATTGCGTTGCTCGCCCAACAAACTTTAAATATCCAAATCAGTTGGGGACTCTGGGCACTGGCAGCCATTGTCCCAGGGCTACTCTCTCTCTTGATCATTCCTTATTTTCTTTATAAAGTTTACCCACCAGAAGTGACTCGTACACCAGAAGCTAAACTTTTAGCAATTACAGAGCTTAAAAAAATGGGAGTTATGTCACGAGAGGAAAAAATCGTTGCCGCGGTCTTTGTCGGATCTCTTATCCTTTGGAGCACAGCAACAATCACCAAATTAGATGCTACAGTTGTAGCGATGTTGGCGGTTTCGATTATGCTGCTAACAAGTGTACTAACATGGAAAGATGTTCTCGAAGAACAGGGCGCCTGGGATACTTTGATTTGGATGGGCGTATTAATTGGCTTAGCGGACTTTCTTTTAAAACTTGGCTTTATACCTTGGTTTGCTCAGTCAATCGGAAATATGATGATTGGAATTCCTTGGCTATATGCTTTAATGATCTTGCTTGTAGTCTATATGTATGCTCATTATGGATTTGCCAGCCTGGTTGCCCATATTACCGCCATGTACGCTGCGTTTGCTTCAGTTGCAGTTTCCGCAGGTGCACCTGCTTATCTTGTCGCTTTGGCGTTTGCATTCATGTCAAATCTCTGTATGTCCCTTACTCATTATGCGGCGGGACCAGCACCCATCCTTTTTGGATCTGGCTATGTCGACCAAGGGACTTGGTGGAAGCTTGGCTTTTACGTATCCGTGATCAATATTTTAATCTGGGTTGGAATCGGTTCGCTCTGGTGGAAAGTCCTAGGACTTTGGTAAGCACTTGGAAGAGGAGGAAAAATAATGAATATCACCATGAAATACGGTAGTGATGCCCTTTCGTTTCAAGTCCCAGAAAACCAAGTTATCGGCGAACTTAAAATTAAAGAAATGCCTCTACTCGCCGATCCCGAGGAAGCGATTCGAAATGCTCTTCGCAATCCAATTGACTCGCCTCCACTTAAAGACATCGTCAAACCAAATCAAACTGTCACTCTCATCGTTAATGACCCGACCCGAGTAGCAAACAGTTCTATCTTTCTTCCAATTTTGCTAGAGGAGCTAAACGAAGCTGGTGTGCCCGATTGCAATATCTCCATCCTTTTTGCATTAGGAACTCACCGACTAATGACCCCCGAAGAAATGGAAAACGAAGTGGGTTCTGACGTTGCCAGTCGAGTTTCCTTATATAATAGTGACTGTCGTGACGAAAACCAATTCGTCTATTTTGGTGATACCTCCCGAGGTACTCCGGTCTGGTTTCATAAAAAAGCAGTAGAAGCAGATCATATCATCTGTACAGGCAGCATTGTCCATCATTTTTTTGCTGGTTTTGGTGGTGGGCGAAAAGCGATGCTTCCTGGAGTATCTCGCTATGATACCGTACGAGCAAATCATTCTCTTATGTTTGATCGACAGGCTGTTATCGGCAGACTAGAAGGAAATCCGGTCTATGAGGACCAAATTGAGGGAGTCGAGATGCATCGTCCTTCCTTTTTAATTAACACGATTTTAAATGAAAAGAAAGAATTTCTCGCTGTATTTGCTGGAGATTATCGAACGGCTCACCTAAAGGCTTGTGCTTTTGTCGATCAAGTCTATGGTGTCGAGATTGATCAGCCTGCAGATCTAGTCATTGCGACTTGTGGTGGTTATCCTAAAGACATGAATGTCTATCAGTTACAAAAAACGATGGATAATGCTTGGTGCGCAGTCCGTGAAGGTGGAGTTGTGATCTTGCTCAGCGAGTGTCGCGAGGGCACCGGTTCCACTCTCTATGAAGAGATGATGCGAAAATATCAGACTCCCGATGCTGTCGAAGACGCTGTCCGTGCAGATTTTCAAATTGGAGCGCACAAAGCTTATGCGGTAACTCGGCTAATGAAAAAAGCAACCTTCATTCTAGTTTCCACGCTCTCTGCCGACTTGGCAAAATCTTTGCTTTTTACTCCTGCCACAACAATCGACGCGGCTCTTGCTCTTGCTTATCAAAAAGTCGGCAATCATGCCTCGATTCTTCTGATGCCCCAAGGCAGTTTAACAGTTCCAATAATAAAAAATTAAAGGAATGATTTTATGACGAAATTTAAGTGGATTACTGTAGATGCTTACTCTGCTTTACTTGATTTAGAAGGATCTATGGTTCCTATCGTACGACAACTGATTCCAGAACCGTCTGTCGATCCCCTTGCATTCTTCCGCATGTGGCGAACTCGTCAATGGGATTATGTACTGCTTAGCAGTAATTTGGGCAAAGGTTACCATAGCTATCGTTATTTGACTGAAGCAACCCTCACTTATACCCTAGCTAAATTCAAAATTGAGTTAGCTCCTGAGTTAAGAGCACAGCTCGTTGCAGCTTGGGCACAGCTTAAAGCCTGGCCGGAAGCCAAAAACGTTTTTGCTGAAATAAAAAATCGAGGATATAAAATTGCTATACTCTCGAATGGGGACGAGGATATGCTCCACCCGTTGAAAGAATCCACCGGCATCCCGTTTGACGAGATTTTTTGTGCGGAGCAAGCTAAAGCTTACAAGCCCAATCCGCTCATTTACCGTCTTCCCTTTGAGAGACTCCAGCTCCATATCGACGACGTCCTACATGTCGCAGGGTCACCTTTTGACATGATGGGAGCAAAATCTGCCGGACTTCACTGCGCCTGGTCTAATCGCTATAACGAGGTACCTATTGATCTTAAGTATCAACCTGATTATCAATGGTCAAACCTTTCTGGCTTGCTTGAGATTCTTTAAACCACACTACATTAAAAGGAGGGCTTTTTATGCACGCAATCGAGAAGATTTTAGCAAAACAGGCAGGAAAAACAAGTGTCAAAACAGGAGAAATCGTTAATTGTACTGTTGATATGGCGGGAATTAATGATCTCTATCTGCAAACAGTTCGTTCTTTTTTTGAAATGGGCGCAACAAAGGTACACTCACCCGAAAAGGTAATTATGTTTCTCGACCATTACGCTCCTGCATCAACGATTACTCAAGCGGATAATCAAAAGCAATTTCGCGAATTTTGCCATAATCAAAAAATTGACCTACTCATGGACATTAACGAAGGAGTCTGTCACCAAGTGTTGGCGGATAAAGGGCTCTCTTACCCAGGCGAATTAATCGTTATTACCGACTCTCATACAACGACCCACGGGGCCTTTGGTGCTTTTGGAACTGGAGTCGGAGCTACCGATATGGCAACAATTCTCGCAACAGGTAAGCTTTGGTTCCGAGTACCAGAGATTATCAAAATTCATCTCGAAGGTACGCTCAAAAAAGGCGTTTACGCCAAAGATATTATTCTTCATATCATTGGAAAACTCGGAGCTGATTACGGAGTTTATAAGGGCGTCGAATTTACCGGACCGGTACTCAAACACTTCAGCATCTCAGAAAGAATGGCTCTATGTAATATGACTGTTGAAATGGGCGCAAAAACTGCTTATATTCAACCAGACGAGATTACGCTAGCCTTTTTAAACCAGCACGTCACTCGTCCATATGAAATTATGACTACTGACCCTGATTATATCTACCATGAAGAGCTCACTTTTGACATAAGCGATATTGGTCCACAATTAGCAGCTCCATCTAGCGTCGATAATGTGGATGATTTAAAAGCTTTCATTGGCATAAAAATTGATCAAGCCTATCTGGGCTCTTGCACAGGAGGGCGAGTCGAGGACCTAGGAAT
>JAGOZY010000119.1 GCA_018058445.1 Negativicutes bacterium
GCAGTCCAAGCCGCTAGATCGTACAAGTCTTGCTCTGTGACATACTCATCGAGTGTATGAACTTTGCTCATACCTGTTCCAAGTACGGATGTAGGAACACCGAGGCTATTGAAGATATTAGCATCAGAGCCACCGCCAGAGCCTTCCAGAGATACTGTCAGATTGAGATTTTTGGCTGCCGCCGTTGCCACTGCAATGACTGGATCACTTTCTTTAAGAGCGAAAGGTTCAAAGACTTTTTGGAGCTTAACTTCTACTTCTCCACCAAACTCTTTTGCAACTCGCTCAAAAGTTTCCTTAATCTCTTTTACCAAAGCCTCTAGTTTTTCGGCACTACGGCTACGAGCTTCTGAGGTTACAGTACAGACATCCGGTACGATATTTGTTGCTTCACCAGCAGCAATAACACCAATATTACAAGTAGTTTCATCATCCATACGACCATCTTTCACTTGCGCAATGGCTTTTGCTGCCATCACGATAGCATTTAACCCCTCTTCTGGAGCGACTCCCGCATGGGCTGTTCTCCCTTTGAAAACACTTACGATTCGATATTGTCCGGGAGTGATTGTAATCATAACTCCTGGGCTGCCACCAGAATCTAAAGCATAGCCAAAATCTGCCTTTACCAATTTGGGGTCTACTTCTTTTGCACCAAGAAGACCAATTTCTTCAGCAACAGTTAAAACAACTTGAATATCGCCGTGAGGTATTTTTTCTTCTTGAACAATTCGAAGACCTTCAAGGACGCCAACTAAGCCGCTTTTATCATCGCTACCAAGAATTGTGTGGTTTTTTGAGTGAATGATTCCATTTTCAAGAATAGGCTCGACTCCTACACCAGGAACAACAGTGTCCATGTGGGCGCTGAGCATCAGGCTTGGGGCATCTTTTACTGTGCCTGGGAAGAAAGCAAAGACATTTCCAGCATTTCCACCAAAGGCTTCTCCTGCTTTATCTTCGTGTACTTCGCCGCCAATGGCACGCAATTTTTCTTTCAGTACATCCGCAATTTCGCGTTCTGTTTTTGATTCGCTAGCAATTCTTACTAGCTCAAAAAATTCTTGTATGATTCGCTCTTTATTCATTATAAATAGCCTCCTTAGTTTCTATGTAAAATTTCATTGAGGTGATGATAATTAAATTAGCTTTTTTTGTTTAAAATCCTCTTTATTAATATAAATTATTATTATGAAATGACAATGTAAATTTTTAAAACTTTATATAACCTTTTTTCTGGTTCATTAACCAAAATTCAGCCTAGAGAAGTTCTCCATATTTTTTTGTATAATGCCTCTTTAAAATCGTGACCAGAATCATGTATCCGACAATTGTAGCTCCTAACCAAGGGAAATAGATCCAAGGGAGAGGGCTCATTCCGATGCTTGCGCCAAATTGCGTATAAGGAATGATTGTGCCAATACCAATGGCTATAAAGGTGACTAAAGTAACAGAAAGTGAAGCTCTACTTTGGATAAATGGAATCTTTGGGGTCCGAATCATATGAATGACAAGGGTCTGAGACCAAAGAGATTCTACAAACCATCCTGCATTGAATAGGCTTGCAAATAGCACAGGATCTACGCCTTCAGCACCGTAAGCACCACCCGCAACAATAGGACAGATGATAAAAAACATTAAGGCATATGTAGTGATATCAAATACTGAGCTAGTGGGACCAATCCATAGCATAAATTTGCCAATGGATGAAGCGTCCCATTTGCGTGGTTTTTTCAGATATTCTTCATCAACATTATCCCAAGGAATGGAGATGCATGAAATGTCATAAATCAAATTCAAGAACAAGATTTGTAAAGGTAACATCGGAAGAAAGGGTAAGAAAGCACTAGCCACTAGGACGGAGAACATATTTCCAAAGTTAGAGCTTGCAGTCATTTTAATGTATTTAATGATATTGGCGAAAGTTTTTCGGCCTTCAATAATGCCGACTTCTAAAACCATCAGATCTTTCTCTAGTAAGATAATGTCTGCCGACTCTTTTGCGATATCAACCGCAGTATCTACTGAGATTCCTACATCTGAGGCTTTCATTGCTGCGGCATCATTGATTCCATCACCCATAAAGCCAACTGTGTGACCGGCTTCGCGCAAGACTTTTACAATTCTTGCTTTCTGTTGAGGGGATACTTTGGCAAAGATATCACTTTCTTTTGCAAGAGTGGCTAATTCTATATCGGTAAGTCGATCAATTTCTGATCCGAGCACGAGGCGCTTGATCTTTAACCCAACTTGTCGACAAATCGAGCGAGTCACTGCGTCGTTATCTCCTGTAAGAATTTTAACGGTAACACCAGAGTTCTTCAGTGCGGCAATCGCGACTCGAGCACTTTCTTTGGGTGGATCTAGGAAAGCTAAGTAGCCCATAAGAACCATTTCAGACTCATCACTTATTGAGAAGTCATTCGATGCTTGCAAGTTACTTTTCTGAGCAACTGCAATAACACGCATACCATCACGATTAAGTAGCTCTACTGTTTGTAGAACTTCTTTTCGAATCGCTTCAGTAAGAGGTTCAATTCGTCCGTCATATTCCACATAAGAGGAGATATTGAGCATTTCCTCAACTGCGCCTTTGGTAATTAATTGAGTCTTTCCTGTTTGATCTTGAATCACGACACTCATTCTACGGCGATTAAAGTCAAAAGGGATTTCATCAATCTTTTTGTACTGGGCAGTCAATTCAGGATAGCCTAAATCATTCGAGTGATTTAATATCGCAACATCCATCAAATTTTTGAGGCCAGTTTGATAGTAGCTATTTAAAAAGGCATGACGGAGTACTCGTTGATCTGTGTCTCCGTGAATATTTAGGTGGTACTCTAGAATAACCTTGTCTTGAGTCAGTGTCCCGGTCTTATCTGTACAGAGAATATCAATCGCTCCCAAATTTTGGATGGAATTCAAATTTTTAACGACTGTTTTTTTCCTTGCAAGTTGTACCGCGCCTTTAGCTAAATTAGTGGTGACGATCATTGGCAGCATCTCGGGAGTTAATCCGACCGCTACGGAAAGTCCAAACAAAAAAGCCTCCAGCCAGTCGCCTTTAGTAAAACCATTAATAAAGAAAACAATCGGTACCATAACAAACATAAATCGAATCAGTAACCAAGAGACTGAATTTACCCCTTTATGGAAACTGGTTTCTCGCATCATCGTGTCTGTGATGGATACGGCCATGGAGCCAAATACGGTTTGATCTCCAACTGCAAGAACTAACCCGATGGCTGAGCCACTTACCACATTGCTTCCCATAAACGCTAGTGTTGAACATTCTAGAAAGCTTTCTTCCGTTTCATTTTGTAAAATAGATGTTTTTTCTAAAGGCTCACTTTCACCAGTCAAGGAGGACTGGCTGATAAATAAATCTTTTGCAGCGATAATGCTCAAATCAGCAGGTATCATATCACCAGCAGCTAAATGGATAATATCGCCAACAACGACTTCTTCTAGTAATAGCTCTTTTGCGATGCCTTTGCGTTCTACAAGTGTTGTGACCTTTACCATTTCTTTTAGTTTTTCGGCTTCATTGCTAGAGCGCATTTCTTGCACAAAGCGGAGTACACCGCTGATTGTGACCATCGAAAGCACAATAATTACGCCAACATAGCTCTTATCCCCTGGCTCTGCCAGCAAGACATCTGTAACAAATGAAATCATTGCAAGAAGAAAGAGCACTACTGTAAATGGATTAACAAATGCGTCTGCCAAGCGACGGAAAAGAGACTGCTTTTTGCCATGGGATATTTCATTTTTACCATAGGCCTCTCGTGCAGCAAGTGTTGATTTCTCGTTTAATCCTTCAAAAGACGAATTAAATTCTTTAAATAGTTGCTCTGCATCCATTCTTGCAAAAGCCAGATAACGTTGAGCCATATCTTGTGTATTACGGATATTTTTTTTGTTTTTCATGATCCTACCTCCATTTTCTATCGATGGAAGAAGAAGCATAAAACAACATAAAAAATTTCCTCATTATTGGATTTTCAAAATTAAATGAAAATGAAGAAGTGAACTCATCTGCGCCATAAGAGCAGATACTAAGCTCATTGGTTTATGCTGTTTTAGGCTCCCGTCACTTCCTGAGTCCATTTTCCTCACCTCCAAAATTCATAATATCTATCAATAAAACAAAAATTCCCGCGCCAAACGATGGCACGGGAACACAAAGTCTCCACATACAGCTATATAAATATAGCGTCTCATCGTTCAAGCTTTAGCTTCGCAGGGCAGTGTAATTGCATTAGGTTATGCCTTGAATTCGACATATCCTGCTAACCATCTCATAGTGTCTCCACCATTTTGCGGCAGCAATCCGTATCCCTGCGGTAGCCTCACCTACCGAAAATATTCTGTTCTCTTTAAGACTAGTCTATTCTTTTTTTCTTGTCAAGTTTTCACATTATAAGAGATTTTTCCGTGAAAAAGCTCACTTTTCTGGCTCCTCAGGCGCATTTCTAGGTGTAATAACTCCGCCACGACTAATAATTCCTTCACCAAATTTTCGTTTTAAGTTATCCAGAGTTTCAGTTCGTTTTGTTGCTTCTTCATCGTCTTGAAAAAGCGATCCTTGACCGCTATTTTCTTCCAGATTCCCAACAGCTACTCCAAGTAGACGAATATCTTTTTTACGATCTAACTTTCGAAAGAGCGAGCGGACCTCTTCAAAAATTTCTTCATCTAATGAAATCGGTGATGCAAATGTATGACTTCGGCTAATCGTAACAAACGGCGCGTATCGCACTTTAAGCATCACTGTCATACCAGAGAAACCTTCTCGGCGAAGACGCCATCCTACTTCTTGAGACAACCGTAAAAGCTCACGTTCTATC
>JAGOZY010000120.1 GCA_018058445.1 Negativicutes bacterium
CCTGCGGACAGAAAAATTTGAAAACTTTCAAAAAAATGATTTTCAGATGACTACGCCACGACATATCGAAGATTGGGCCGCTCATCAAGCCTATATCCCTCTTGCCAACATGATGACAACCGCAGCTTTACTCGGTATTGATTCCTGTCCAATTGAAGGATTCGATCAAGAAAAATTAACTATATTATTAACTCGCGAAGGGCTGCTTGCAGAAGGATGTTTTCGTCCTGTACTTATGGGAGCCTTTGGCTTTCGAAAAGAAAATCCCATCCGCGAGAAAACTCGTCGCCCCCGCGAAGAAGTTATTCAATGGGTCCGGTAATTTACCTCAGAGCCCCAAAATCCGCCAGAAAATCTGGCGGATTTTTCTTTTCTCTTCCATCAAAAGGTACTTATTTCAATAAATGTAGTATATTTTTTCCTCTGTATTTGATTTTTACTTGATATCATTCGATAATAAACTTAGAATAAAGTTAATATTCATCTCAACTTCATCTATTTGGAGGATAATCATTGTGTTTTTTTTAATTACAAAACTATACTTCAGTCGTTTTGATTTTTTTCTAGGCCTCATTGGAGAACACATTTTACTATCAACGATTGCAATTGGTTTTGCAACAGTGATCGGTCTTTTACTGGGAGTCCTCATATCTGAATTTAATAAAACCTCGTCCTATATTTTTGGTGCGACTAATTTTCTCTACACGATACCATCCATCGCTCTCCTTGGCTTTCTTGTCCCCTTCTTTGGGATTGGGAATACAACCGCAGTCATTGCCCTTACTCTATATGCCCTCCTACCGATGGTACGAAATACAGCGACTGGCCTTACAGTAGTCGATCCAGACATTATCGAAGCAGCTCGTGGTATGGGAAGTACAAAGCTGCAATTACTCTACAAAATCAAACTCCCATTAGCCCTCCCGGTAATCCTCGCTGGCTTTCGCAATATGGTCGTCATGACCATCGCACTCTGCGGCATCGCCTCCTTTATCGGAGCCGGTGGCCTTGGGGTTGCCATTTATCGGGGCATTACAACAAATAATATTCCACTGATGATCGCCGGTAGCTTGCTAATCTCTGCTCTTGCCCTAATTAGTGACTTTTTCCTGGGGACAATCGAAACGCTCGTTACTGATAAAATGACAAATGGAAGGAGAACTCAAAAATGATTTTTTTCAATTCACATAAAAAAACCTTCACTTTATTTGTATCTTTCTTGCTGATTTTTCTAATCACCGGCTGCTCAAGTAGCAAAAAACAAGTTACTATCGGAACCAAGCCAATGACCGAACAATTTATTTTAGCGGAAATGCTTGCTCTACTAATCGAAAAAAATACAGATCTTGAAGTAAAAATCGTTAAAGGAATCGCCGGCGGGACTGGAAATATTCAACCTGCTATGGTAAAAGGTGAGATTGATCTATATCCAGAATACACAGGAACTGCCTGGAGCTACGTACTAAAACGAGACCCCCTTGCAGACTCGGATCAGCTTTTTAAAGAGCTCCAAGCCGAATATAAAAAGCAGTTTAACTTTCGTTGGCTCGGACTTTATGGTTTTAATAACACGTATGCACTTGCCATGAAAGAGAGTCTCGCAACAGAACATAACCTCACTACTTATTCTGATTTAGCTCGCCAAAGCTCGCAATTTGTTTTTGGCGCAGAATACGATTTCTATGAACGTAAAGACGGATTCGATGGTCTTGTTGCCGTTTATGGCTTTAATTTTTCCCGAGTCGTAGACCTCGATATCGGACTTAAATATCAAGCTATCGAATCAGGCAAAGTTGACGTTATCAACGCTTTTACCACAGATGGCTTGCTCACAGCTTACAATATGAAAGTTCTTCAAGACGACAAGAATTTTTTCCCTAGCTATTATTGCGGAACTGTAATCCGGCAAGAAACGCTAGATAAATATCCACAACTCGAAGCAGCCTTAGTGAAACTAAACAACCAAATTTCAGAGTCTGAAATGTCTTACATGAATTATCAAGTGGAAAGCGAAAAGAAAAACGAACGGGAAGTTGCCGAAAATTTCCTGAAAAATAAAAAACTAATATAGGAGAATTACATGAACATCCAATCAGCGATTTCATTTCGAGACATCCTATTCTCCTATGGAGAAAATCCGATCTTAAATCACTTCACTCTTGAAATTCCCCCAGGTGAATTTCTAACTGTTATCGGAAGCTCTGGAAGTGGAAAAACGACTGCACTTAAGCTAATCAACGGACTCCTCTCGCCAACCAAGGGTGAGGTCTGGGTTCAAGGTCAAAACGTCGCTCACGCAGATTTAATTCAGCTAAGGCGTAGTATTGGATATGTAATCCAAGGAGTCGGGCTTTTTCCCCATATGTCGATTGAAGAAAATATCAGCTACGTGCCACACCTAATAGAGCCTGATAATCCTGAACTTAAAGAGCGCATAAAAGAGCTCATGAAAATCGTCAATTTGCCCGAAGAAATGCTGACTCGTTATCCGGCCAATCTTTCGGGTGGACAAAAACAGCGCGTAGGTATCGCCCGAGCACTGGCTGCCTCACCAAACATTCTTTTGATGGATGAACCGTTTGGAGCAGTCGATGGGTTGACCCGAAAGAACCTGCAAAAAGAACTGGCTCGAATCCACAAAGAACTTTCCTTAACGATCTTCTTCATCACCCACGACATCTCAGAAGCCCTCACATTAGGAGATCGAGTCCTAATCATCAATCATGGAAAAATTGAGCAACTAGGCACTCCTGACGAGATTAAGAACCATCCTGCGACTGACTTTGTTCGCGAACTCATTAGCTAAGCAGTAATCAGAAAAACGCAGTCAGAATATCTGACTGCGTTTTTCTATTCTGATTTATGAATTTTTTACTTACTTACGGTACTCGGCAGGCACAGTCTCTTCAAATTCCTTGCGGGCATTGTCGCGAAGTTCCTGATTTGTGATTAAATCATAGCCAGTCATTGCAAGTCCCTTTGCAGCAAGCAAAACAACCTGGTCAGCACGCTCAGAAGCTGCCGCTTCTCGATACTCAACCGAGTGTCCATTGATGCCAGGCTCAGCAATTTTCAGGTATTCATGAATCGTTGGAACCACAAGCGACACATTACCAATATCGGATGAACCAGTCATCGCATCTGGAGCCGGGAGATTCATAATCTCACCTAGAGGCTTCATATTCGCTGCGAAAATCTGACCCATCGTTCGATTTGGATAGCGCTCAGCAAAAGGGGCTTCAAAGGATAGCTCAGCAGTCGCGCCAATTTCATCAGCCGCTTCTTTTGCCATTCTTTTAAAGTCCGCAATAATAATTTCCAAATCTTTTAGCGTCCAAGCCCGAAGAGTGAAGTTTGCTTTCGCCGTATCGGTAATTACGTTTGAAGCATTACCACCTTCAGTAATAATTCCATTCGCCCGATTTCCTTCCGGCCAGCCTTCTTTAGTCATCGTAAACATGCGGGTAAAGAGACCGACCAAGGCAGTTAGCGCATTGATCCCGGTTTCTGGAGCTGCCGAGTGAGCCGACTTACCATGAAAAACAGCGTCGACCCCTACGCAAGCTCTACTTGGACGGCTGATGATATTTTCGACCGCTGGATGGAACATCATCGCAAAATCCACATCCGAGAAAGCACCTTGCTCAACCATCGGGATTTTCCCGCCCCAAGTTTCTTCAGCTGGTGTTCCGTAGAGTCTAATTTCTGGAGCTGCTTTGCCTAGTGTTTTCGCCAAAGCGATTGCAGCACCGACGCTTCCAGCAGCAATCAAATTATGACCACAACCATGTCCCAGACCCGCCAAAGCATCATACTCAGCTAAAAAAGCAATAGTAGGCCCAGTTCCTTCACCTTTAAACACCGCTTTATACGCGGTATCCATACCGCAAAAAGGAGTTTCAAAAGAAAATCCCTCTTGTTCGAGTAACTCTTTTTGCCAAAGAACCGCCTGTCGCTCTTCACCACCGAGTTCGGGATTATCATGAATCTGATGACTAAGTTTTAGTAGCTCGGCACTTATTTTTTCCACTTCTTGGCTAATTTGTTCTTTCTGCATTTTTCTATCTCCCCTTTTTATACTTTATTACGACCTCAAAGCCTCAATCAATTTCTTGCGTGCCTCTTCTCCCTGTAGACTGAGAGCGAGCATCTGATCTTTGATCGGGACTTTCCAGGCATCATCCTTAATAAGCTTTAAGTTCACCGTCACATTGAGAAGCACAGCTTGCAAAGCAGCTTCAGCGAGTAGTCCGCCAGCAACCGCATCCGAGGCTGCATTCTTATTCCCTTTTTCCAAAGCTTCATCGGAAAGTTTAATCACTTCCAAACACAACTCTGCCACTCGCAAAGGAGCCTCAGCAGCATCTTTTAGAGCCAATTGAATCGTTGATGCCCGACTCACTTTATCTTCCTCAGTTGCCCTGGGAAGCCCATAAGCACTCATTACTTTACTAAAAGCCTTGATATCCTCATCAGCTTCCAACGCCAATTGATTCATCAACATCTTTGAGTCTTTTAAAATACGCCGAATCGCCTCTTGGTCAGGACACTGATCTTTGGCCACAGAAAGGCAAGCAATCATCGCCACCAAACTACTTCCCAAAGCCCCAGCCAAAGCAGAAATACTGCCACCGCCGGGCGTAGCAGAAGCGGATGCAGTCTCATTTAATATCCCTTTGAATGCTTGATTCAATAGTAATTTCTGTTCCACAACGCTTCCTCCTTTATAAGCCCCGATCAAAGATCGAAACTCCAAAATAAATTCAGCCCAAATGAAATAAAAAATCACGCTTTCACGAATTTTCATTCCACTCC
>JAGOZY010000121.1 GCA_018058445.1 Negativicutes bacterium
ATCACACTCCAAACACCTGAACGTCCCATATCATGAAAACGGCGAATACTAATCGTAAATTGTGATATAAAAGCTATTAACAACATCGCCGCGCTGACCGTCATAATGGTCACTGCACTAATTGAAGTAGTCAGCAAAGTTAGAGCATAGGTGAGCGACACTGGTGACCCCAGCAGATAATAGGCACCGACAAATCCGACAATCTGTGAAAAACCCGAACTTGCCAAAATTGTTGAAAAGAATGTCAATGTATATCGCCCTGATCCCATCCTACCAGTAACTGAAAAAAAGTCTTCGATAAAATCCTGCCATAGGGTTCGCGTGCTTGCTAATCGTCCACGTGGATCAGGCCCATACGAGTTTTCACCACGTGTGCCCGGACTGAAAAGGACCCAGAGATGAAAAAATTGACATGGAATCATCATTAACTGAATTGGACCAAGCAAAGCTAGCGGATTTCCTATTTTGGGTTCTCCAATGCGTGCACAACTTGCTGCTAAAATAATGAAATTATATGCAATATACACCCAAATCCATCCACCAGTCTTACCCATATCATGCAAACGACGAATTGCAAATGAGATCGTGCTGATAAAGAGAATCACCAGTACGGCCAAATAAATTGGCACTAGAAGGATCATAGCATAATTCTTTAGAGCCATTACCATAAAAAAAGCAATAAATCCAATCGGAATGAGCATCAAAATAATCTGGAGATATCGATAGATGACTTCTCTACGAGTTAGTCGCCCCTCGAACGTCAAATATCGACTTTTAAAACTCCGCCAAATTGATTTGGAAGAAATTTTAGTGCTTTTATCCTCATCTGAAAAAGTCGAATCCATAGTTCCCTCGCCTCATTTCTAAAATTAAAATCAAATATCCCTAGTACTAACAACACTCTTAAAAGAACTGCTCTTCTCAGCTCTTCTTATAAAAAATCATTGTATATCCTATGCCCTACTCTATCGTTCCATCTCTCCAGCTGGATCTTCTGGCGAAAGAGCTTGAACCGGAAAAACATCCGAGTAAAAAACCGGGTTTTCACCAAATTTATTAGACCCAGATTCTCCTTTTTGGATCGCTAGAACAAGTAGAACGATCACCTCTACCAGCATGATCATCACCGCGCCAGGTTTAGCAAAAGAGGATTTTCCAACTAAGTAACCAACCAGTTCACGGGTGCTTGCATTCGTGATTAAAAATACTGGAATACTCAGCGAAATTATTCTTAAACCAATAGGAACAGCAGCGAGGGCCGTCGGCCATCCTAAATCTTGGACGCGGCGAACAACCAATGACGAATAACCACGTAAAAGAACGAATAACAGGGGCAAATAAAGCAGCATAAGAACAAGCAAACCAAGTATCGACTCTCCAACGATTACACGATGTGTCTCTGGAAGCGCCAAAAAAATCATCCCATGTTCAATAATCGAATAAGTTGTCGATATTTCAAAAAATGCAAAGATGGTTATGAAGATAAACCACTTTCGTCCGACTCTCCCCTTAAAGGAAAAGAATTCTTTTTCAAATTTTTCTTTTTGATCTTGAAATTTTCTATCCATCCCTCTTGGTGGCATTCCATATTTATTCTCTTGGAACTGTCCAGGCCAAACCCATAAATATAAACCTAAAATAGTTGCTGGAAAACTGATGATATAAAAAACCGTCATAGTTTTTAAAATATAAACTACTAAACCTGCTAAAGTCGCGATAACAATAAAGACTAAATAAAGCCACCCACTATGCCCAAGGTCATGAAACCTTCTCGTCATTAATGACAACCCGGAAATTATGAAAGGGATAAAAAAAACTAAACAACTCACAAAAACTAAAATTTGACTATCCGATAAACTGACTGCAGAAATGCTCAAAATCGGAATAATACCAAGAGCACACAACCAAATTGATAAAATCGCCGTTCTTTCCCTGCCAAGACGCCCTTGAAAACTAAAGAACTTTTCCCGAAATGACTCTGGCTTTGTGTTCATACTTTACCTCGCTCCATTCATTTTATGTCCACAACCACTATTTGACAAAATTAAACAAAACCCTTCTTTTACGAATTTTTGACAGGGCATTTAACACAAAAAAGGCGAATTTAGTCAAACTCGCCTTTTTATCTATTTATTAAATTAAATATTTTGACCTTACAAATACTCTCTAAGTTCTTCCGGAATGCTTTCTTTCAAGTAAGCCACGATCTCCTCGGCTGTGCTCAATTGCATCGCCTCTTCGGCTACTTTTTTCGCATAGCTCATCTCCACAGAGGTAATGATTTTTTTAATTCGCAATAAATTAGCCGGATTTACGCTAAACTCAGTCATCCCAAAGCCTAATAGCAAAAGGGTCGCCAGTGGATCAGCCGCCATCTCACCGCACATACCTGCAAATTTAGGGCTTTCCGCTTGATTCGCGACTTGAATGACATTACGGATCAACCGAAGCACTCCCGGCTCAAAATGATTGTATAGATGGCTAATTCGCTGATTCATTCGATCAACCGCCAACGTATATTGAGTTAGATCATTACTACCAATACTGAAGAAGGCCACGTCATCCACCAAAAGATCCGCTGTTATCGCAGCCGATGGAATTTCAATCATAATGCCCACTTCTAGGCTCTCATCAAAAGGAAGCCCCTCTTTGCGTAGAGACTCTTTCGCTTCTTCCAAAATAGCATTTGCCGCTCTAATCTCCTGAAGTGATGCGACCATCGGGTACATAATCAAAGCTTTTCCGTGCGCACCTGCCCGAAGAATCGCTCGAAGTTGAGCCTTAAAAAGCTCCGGATTATCTAAGCAAATTCGTAAAGCTCGATAGCCTAAAAAAGGATTGTCTTCTTTAGGTAGTTTTAAAGAAGCAACTTCTTTATCCCCCCCAATATCCATCGTTCGGATAATGACGGGCTTTCCAGCAAACGCTTTGACAGCCTGACTATAAACTTGGTATTGCTCCTCTTCGCTTGGTAAATTCGGACGATCCATATATAAAAATTCCGTCCGATAAAGCCCCACCCCATCAGCACCAACAGAAATCGCCCGCTCAGCTCCTTGGGGATTCATGATATTTGCCGCAAGTTCAATTCGAAAACCATCTTTGGTTTGGGTCGGTAGATTCACGAGCTCTTTTAGCGTTTCTTGCAGCTTCTTCCGACGAAGAGCAACTATTTGAAGCTCCTCTGCCCGTTCCTCAGATATACCGACTTCTACAGCCCCAGCACTGCCATCAACAAAAATTGTCTGTCCTTCTTCGACATGGGATAGCACCCCCACACAACCAAGAACTGCGGGGATCTCCATGTTATTGGCCAAAATAGCCGTATGAGAAGTCTTTCCGCCAATTTCTGCGACAATTCCTTTAACTCGCTTCGTATCTAAAGAAGCCATCTGAGACGGTGTGATATCATACCCGACCAAGATTACATCCGATTCCAAATTAGAAAGATCCATGGACTCCTGCCCGGTCAAAATGCCAAGCAGGCGACCACCCAGATCACGTATGTCTTGTGCTCGCTCTCGCAAATAGGGATCATCGAGTCCGGCTAAGATGTTCGCATGCTCCTCAATCGTTTCCTGTACCGCTCTTTCAGCAGGCAACAATCCTTGAATTTTCTCTTTTACCCCATCGAGAAGTACCGGGTCCATCAACATAAAAGCCTGCGCTTCAATCACAGCCGCTCCGGTTAACTCGCCCGCTGCTTCTGCCTTGGAGCGGATCGCCTCAATCTGAGTCACTCCTCTGTCCACTGCCTGATCAAAACGCTTGATTTCGCCGTCTACTTGATCCACCGAAATGGACAGTCTAATATCGTCCAATCCTTGGAAAGGACGGACGATTAGACAAGGGGCCACTGCCAACCCAGGAGCTGCCGCGACCCCTAGCAGGCGAGCCTCAGTGACTAAATTACTCATCAAAGCTCTCAATCAATTGAACTAACCCATCTACCGCAGCCTGAGCATCTTCTCCCTCAGCGACAATGGTTACCTCGGCTCCGCTTTTAATCCCTGCCCCTAGCACACTAAGCACACTGCGGGCATTTACTAATTTATCTCCATAACGCAATTCCACTTTTGATTTAAATTTATTGGCCTCCGCAACCAGAAGTGATGCAGGACGTGCATGAAGCCCTGTTGGATTTTTTATTTGTACATTTTTTTCTGCCATTGGAAATCCCTCACTTTTATAAAATTTTACTCAAAATAATTTGTGCTACCCCATGATCATCATTAGTTCCTGTGGAGTACTTCGCTGTCCGCTTCGTTTCCTCCTCCCCATTTGCCATTGCAAAAGAATAACCCGCCGCCGAAAGCATCTCCAGATCATTATGATTATCGCCAAACACTGCGGTTCTAGCTAGATCCATCCCTAAATGATCTGCTAGTATTTTAAGGCCTCGTCCTTTAGACACTCCCGCTGCCATAATATCTAAACTACCAGCCATCGACTGCACTCTCGTGATTCGCTCTTCCTGCTCTAGTTCTTTCGCTTGCCCAGCTGGAACATCCCAAATAAAAAATTTCAAAAACTCTTCCCGAGGCCACTCAGCCATTGAAGTACCATTTAGAGGAATATGAAAGGCCGGATCGGATTTTCTATTATATTCTCGATAATATTTCATTCCTGGGCTATCCGGCAAATACCAAATCGCATCTTTCGTATAACCGATAAAATCCCAGCCATAGTGCGATCCTACTTCGATAATTCGATCCACTGCACCGTCTTCGATATAGTCGGCCTGAATCACATTTTCCGTCGCCA
>JAGOZY010000123.1 GCA_018058445.1 Negativicutes bacterium
TAATTTACTACTTTATCTCATCCATTACGATGGGAATTTTGTTAGAAAATTTAATTACTGTCGCATTTAGCAGTAATTTTTATTCTTATCCAAAGTTTTTCCCAGTGACTTTGATCCACCTCGGATCCATCAATATCGCAGTTTCTGATTTGATGATGTTAGGATTCTCTTCAGCTGCGCTGGGGCTGCTTCTTTGGGTCATTTATGGAACAAAAATGGGCATTGCAATGCGTGCAGTATCTTTTGATGTAAATACCGCTCAACTCATGGGAATGGATGCTAATCGAGTCGTGATGATGACTTTTATCGCAGCAGGAGTTTTAGGTGGAATTAGCGGAGTTTTTCTGGGGATTAACTATACTTTGTATCCTCAACTCGGCCAATTGATCACAAAAGGCTTTATTGCATCTGTTATCGGCGGACTTGGGAGCATTAGCGGTGCCTTGATGGGAGCGATCTTGCTGGGTGTTGCCGAAGTATTCTTGATCGGTCTTGTCGGCGCTGGTTGGGTGCCGGTATGCCTCTTTGGTATTATGATTTTATTTTTACTGGTTCGTCCTCGGGGTATCTCCGGGGTCATTGTCCAGGAAAAAGTTTAGGAGGGGCCGGAATGGGGATAGAATACGTTATTACGATCCTGACATTTACCGGTATTACTCTCATTGGTGTGCTAGGTGCTTATATGGTAACCGGACTAACTGGACTTTTTTCTTTTGGACAAGCTGCATTCCTTGCAATTGGCGCTTACGTCTCCGCGGTTTTGATGAAGGATTACCAAGTTGCCTTACCCTTTGCGATGCTTGCAGCCATTGCGGTCGGGGTGCTGTGCGGATTGGTTGTTGGATTACCGACAGTCCGGCTTCGTAGAGATTATATTTCTCTGGTTACTTTCGGCTTTGGTGAAGCGATTATCGCTCTTTTGACAAACTCTGCTTCCATTACAGGTGGGGCAATGGGTCTTTCAGGAATTCCTTTTCCTTGGCCCGATGGCTGGGGTGGGCTAGAGCCCAACGCAGTATGGCTGATTGTAGTAGGAATTAGCGTAGTGATCTGCCTTGCCGTTGTTGTGAGTTACAAGTATTCGAAATATGGCAGACAGTGTCTTGCTTTACGTAGCGATGAATTAGCGGCTAAATCTATGGGAATTAATGTTACAAAACTAAAATTAATGACCTTCTTGATTGCTGCCGGAATGACAAGCTATGCAGGCTGCCTATATGCAGTCAAAACTTCCTATGTTGAGCCCGCTGCATTCGGCTGGACCTTATCTGCTGAGTGGATTATCATCGTCTTTGTCGGCGGAATCAACAGCTTGACTGGCGCAGTCGTTTCTGGACTACTACTAACCACTCTGCCAGAATTCTTACGTTTTGCCGCCGAATGGCGAGTCGTCATTTATTGTGTCGTAGTTCTTCTCATCATCAACTTCCGACCCTCTGGCCTATTTGGCGAGTGGGAAATCAATCGACTCTGGAAAGGGGGCTCCTCAAAATGAGCCATTTAATAGTAGAGAACCTTTCCAAATCCTTCGGTGGCGTACAAGCGGTTAGCGGAGTTTCTTTAGAGGTAAAAGAACGAGAAATTATCGGTGTTATTGGCCCGAATGGCGCAGGGAAAAGCACCCTGTTCAACTTGATTACCGGTGTTTATGTTCCTGATACAGGAAGCATCAAACTCGGCGGAAAAGAACTGGTCGGTTGCGAGCAACACGAAATTACTCGTGCAGGTCTTGGACGAACATTCCAAAATATCCGTCTTTTCCAAGGACTAAATGTTCTTGAAAATGTAATGACAGCCATGGACCCACTTCCATCCTATAATTTATTAGATGTCGGATTTTTTACTTCTCGCAAAAAACGCAGAGAGCGAGAAGTGGCTGAGCAATGTATGGAATATTTAAAAATTGTCGGTCTGGATCACCTGGCAGAGGAAAAACCAGGAAACCTTCCTTATGGACTTCAACGAAAGCTTGAAATTGCACGTGCCCTTGCGACTCAACCGAAAGTTCTTTTACTAGATGAGCCAGCGGCGGGGCTTAACCCAAGTGAAGTTCAAGAATTTATCGAACTGGTTAAAGAGCTTCAACATCTCTATAATTTTAGTGTCATTGTTATTGAACATCGAATGGAAGTTATTATGACTCTCTCCAAGCATATTTATGTACTGACCTTTGGAAAATTATTGGCCGAAGGCTCGCCCTTAGAAATTCAATGTAATGCAGCTGTAATGGAAGCTTATCTAGGAGAGGGGGATGACGGATGCTCCATATAAAAGATCTCGTCGTATCCTATGGTCATATTGAAGCTCTCCGAGGCGTTTCCCTGACAATTCCGCAAGGAAAAATTATTAGTATTATCGGATCAAATGGTGCGGGAAAAAGCACGTTGCTTAATACAATCTCCGGACTCGTTACACCAAAAGGTGGAGAGATGTTATTTGAAGGTAAGCCACTTCCTGATAAAGCTCATAAAATTGTTTCCGCTGGACTTGTCCAAGTACCGGAAGGACGAAAAGTTTTCGCCGGACTCACTGTAAGAGAAAATCTGGAAGCTGGGGGCTTTATCGTTTCTTCCAAAAAAGAAAAGAATGAGCGATTGGAGAAAATGCTTGATCTTTACCCGATTCTTCGGGAGCGGGAGAAACAACAAGCAGGGACTCTCTCTGGCGGAGAGCAGCAAATGCTGGCGATTTGTCGTGGGTTGATGTCAAGCCCTAAAATGATTTTACTTGACGAGCCATCCCTCGGACTGGCCCCGCTCGTAGTTGCAGG
This sequence comes from Negativicutes bacterium, assembly GCA_018058445.1. Taxonomy (GTDB): domain Bacteria; phylum Bacillota; class Negativicutes; order JAGOZY01; family JAGOZY01; genus JAGOZY01. The sequence continues at coordinate 2,771 of JAGOZY010000123.1, forward strand.
CGTTTTTGAACTGATTAAAAGTGTCCGTGATCAAGGAATCACAGTCATGCTCGTCGAGCAAAATGCCAAACAGGCACTGGCTCTCGCTGATTATGCCTATGTACTTGAAAACGGAAAAGTCGTACTGGATGGACCCGGGCGCGAGCTGCTCTGTGATGAGCGGGTTAGACAGGCTTATCTGGGCGAAATGCCTACCGAATGCCCCGTCTGATAAAAAATCGTCTAACTGTGTTGATTTTAAAAAGAGCTCCTCGCCGTACTTTTGTACTGTCATCGTCGCCCTTTTTTTAATGGCCTTGTTATACAATTTTTTCATCGCGCCTAATTAGACTCAAAGAAGTGTAAGTAATAATTTATATAACAATAAAAATTCGGAGGTGCCTTCATGAAGTGGTTTTGCGATGTTCTGGTGGTTGGTGGCGGTGGCGGTGCGATTCGCGCGGCGATTGCAGCAAAAGAAGCCAAGCCTGATAGCCGAGTCCTGCTAGTTACAAAAGGTTTTTTTGGTCACAGCGGTGTGACTGCGATTTCCTGTTCGGACCGGATGGCATTTCATGCTACTTTATCCTACACTGAGCCAGGTGGCGCAGATAACTGGAAATATCATGCCGACGATGTCTACCGAATTGGTGGCAAAGTATCCGACTATGATTTGGCCGAGGTTTTAGCGAAAAATGCAGGAAAAGCGTTTGATCAATTAGTCGAGTGGGGCGTTCCTTTCGCTTTTAAAGAAGGCAAGGCCGATCAATTCGTCACGGACGGATCTGATTATGCTCGTGCTTGTTATACCGGTCCTCATACAGCTAATGATATCGAAGCGGCTCTTGTCAAAAAAGCAAAAACGATGGCAATAGAAATCTTAGAAGAGACAATGGTTGCCAAACTTGTTAAAAAAGACGACCGAGTTGTCGGTGCCCTTTTGATCAAAGGAAAAGAAAATGATCCTGACAAAGCAGTGATGGAAGTTGTCGCTGGTGGAGTAATTCTCGCAACTGGCGGCGGCGGCTTGATTTATGGTCGCAACGTATTCCCCCAAGGGATGACTGGCGATGGTAATGGTCTGGCTTATGAGGCCGGAGCAGAAGCAGTCAACATGGAGTTCATTCAATTAGGCGTTGCATCAACTCGTACAAAATTTAATTGCTCAGGCAGTATGTTCAGAGCGATTCCTCGCTTAGTCAATGATCTCGGCGAAGAGTTTTTGGACAAATATCTTCCAGTCGGCACAACTCCAGAAGAAAAATTCACGATCGTATTCCAAAAAGGAGCAAGCTGGCCGGTCTCTTATGAACATAAAACGCATATGATTGATATCGCGATTTATCAAGAAATGCAAGCCGGACGAAGAGTCTACATGGATTATTCTGCAAATCCAGAAGGCTTTGACTTCGACAAACTGCCAGACGCGATCAAAGCGCGTTATGCCTCTGAAATGCGGGTAGACTTAGGAACAGAAGGGCGCTTATCCTCCCCCCTTGTACGACTCAAAGAAATCAATCAACCCACTATTGATTGGTTTGCTAACCTGCAAATTTACATTGAGAAAAATGAACCTGTGGAAGTTGCCGTTTGCGGACAGCATTTCCAAGGGGGCGTAAAGATCGATGTTCAAGGTCGTACTCGAGTACCTGGTCTATGGGCTGTCGGTGAAGTGGCCGGTGGTCAGCATGGAGCAAATCGTCCCGGTGGAAATGCGCTGATGGACTGCCAGGTTTTTGGTATGATTGCAGGCGAAGACGCTGCCCAGACTGATGAAATTCCAGTTGGATCAGAGCAAATTATTGCCGAAGCCGCTTCGTCTTTCAAGGAAGAGCTAAAGCAAACTGCCAAAGACGCGGTTCCTACCTTAGTTCAACGAAAACGTCTCCAGGATCTGATGGATCGGGAAGCCAGTATCGTTCGGACTGAAGCAGGTCTCAAAGCTGCGATTGCTGAAGTTGAAAGCTGGAAACAGCCTCTAT
>JAGOZY010000122.1 GCA_018058445.1 Negativicutes bacterium
TTCCGCCACCAAGCCGCGACATCGAAATGCCATGGCCGGTGAGCCGCGTCATTTGATACTTCAACTGAGCCAATTCGACTTGAATTTTTCCTTCATGACTTCTAGCCCGCTGGGCAAAGATATCCAAAATCAGAGCCGTTCGGTCAAGAACCTTACACCCCAAGAGACTTTCGATATTTCGCTGCTGAACACCACTTAATTCATCATCAAAAACGACGGTGTCAGCTCCAGTGACTTGAACCAGTTCAGATAGCTCATGAAGCTTTCCAACGCCGACAAAAGTGGCTCCCACAGGGATTGACCGTTTTTGCCATACCTGACCTACCACTTCGCCCCCTGCGGTGCGAACCAGTTCTTTTAGCTCGAGTAGCGACTCTTCAATCGGCCAACTATTTGGGAGTTCAAGTCCTGCCAAAAGCACTTTTTCCTGACTATTCACGTCATGGGTTGTATTTTCAGAGTGAATGGGTCGTTGCCAGATTTGCACCAAGGCTCTTTGCACTTCATCCGAAAAAAACTCTTCGGTTGGCCAAAGACCAAACAGTGGCCTAGGATCCTCTAACGAATCAGCTTGCCGAAAAGCGATGCCGACTTCTTGCGCTTTGCCATCTCGCACACCAATTGCTGCAATCCAAAAATACCCTTGTTTTTCAAGGGCGGTAATATCTAAATCACTGAGTTCTCCACTACCGCCTGGGTGGGTATGCAAAAAGCCCGCTCGCTGTTGAATTTCAACATCTGCCGGCAAAGAAATACTGCGATGGTCACCAACGATCACGGAACGAACTCGACCTTGCTTTTCAAGCAATACGCCAATTTCTTTACCGATTTCTTCCGTTAGTTGAGCCATCGCAGCAAAATATTCTTGATTCCATGGAAAAGACGAACAGCCACTGCTCGAAAAAAATTCAAGCAGTCGCTGTCTTTGTCCTTCTTTTAACCCTTTAATTTCACCGAGTAATTCTGGTTTGGCCATACGATCAACCTTTTCTTTATTCCTTATTTGGTGTTTCGAGAGGTACTTCCTCTCGAACACTCGCAGTATTTTCTACCGGAGCTATTGGAGCGGCGGGTCTTTGAAAGAAGTTAGGCATCGCTTGCGAAGGTGTGATTGTGGAAATTGCATGTTTATAAACTAAATGGGGTTTTCCTTCATTTTCCAAAATCAAAGTAAAATTATCGAAACCTTTGACTAATCCTCGCAATTGGAATCCATTAATTAAATAAATAATAACTTGGGCATTTTCTTTCCGGACTTGATTTAAAAATCCGTCCTGAAGGTTAATAGGCTTTGCTATCATACGCTACGACTCCTTCGCTATCGGTAATTCTCTTTCTACATTCTACCACAAAACCAGCATTTTCAATTACTTTTTTTTAATATTTTCAAGATTTTCTTCCCATAACTGAATAACTTGAGTTGCTAATAACTCAAAGTTCGTAGATTCACTTACCTTCTGCCATCTGATGTAATCCATCCTACGAAACCAAGTAATCTGTCTTTTAGCAAAATTTCTCGTTCGTTGTTTTATTATTTCTTTTGTCATTTCTAAGGTCAATGCGCCCCGCAAATGAGCAAAAATTTCCTTATATCCGATCGCTTGGCAAGACCCAACTGACATATGCGGCCATTTTTCGATTAGCTCTCGGCATTCATCCACCCAACCCTCTTCGAACATTAGATCGACTCGACGATTAATCCGATCATATAAAAGAGGCCGGTCCATTTCAAGACCAATCACAAGGGTATCATAGTGAAGCTCGCCTGAGCGAAGCACGGAAACAGCTTCACCGGCTCGTAGACTTTCAAGCGCTCTAATTACTCGACGAGTGTTTTGCGGCGTGATTCGAGCCGCACTTTCCGGGTCCAATTTTAAAAGCTCTTGATACAGAGCGTCAAATCCTTCTTTTTTGGCCTTCTCTTCGAGCATTTTTCGATATTCTAAATCCGGCGGCACTTTTGAAAATTGATAATTTTCCAAAAGCGACTGGATATAAAGACCAGTTCCACCCGCTAAGATCGGTAAGTGTCCCCGGCTGGCGATCTCTGAGATCAGTGGTTCAGCCATTTCGCAAAAGTCCATGACACTATAGTCTTCATTCGGCTTTCGAATATCTAGCAAGTGATGAGGAACAAGAGCTTGCTCTGCCTCCGTGACTTTCGCCGTACCAATATTCATATCCTGATAGACTTGCATCGAGTCACCAGAGATAATTTCGCCTTTTATCTTGCTGCCAATTTCAAGTGCTAAACGACTCTTTCCAACGCCAGTTGGACCTAAAATCACCAGAAGGGGCTGCTTTTTTATTGTGTCCACAGATTACCTTCCCTTCTCTAAAACCCGATATCGCGTTGAATGATATCGATGCCCTTCAAGGACAGACGGATAGTCCCAGTCAAGTTCTGCCCACCAATTACTCGCTTTGGACTCTTTAATCACCACTCGATGTTTTACGACTCGTAAAGCATCTGCTAAAACAGCCTGCGAAATCGGTAAGTGCATTGCCCATTGGCGCAAAGCCGAGATTCCGTCACTCGACTTTACCGGACGATCAAACATCGGATCGAGATAGATTACATCCACTGAAGAATCTTTTTGCTTTCTTAAAAATAGCTCTAACGAATCATTTTTTACTTCGATTCGCTTGGCTAGATGGCCCATTTGCTCTTCTGGATCGGCGGCTAATTTTTTTAACGAAAATCCGACAATGGATGCAATAATCGGCGAGGCTTCTAGCGCAATGACTTTACCTGTCTCTCCGACTTGCCAGGCTTCAATTAAGGCATCACTACCCAGACCCAAAGTTCCATCAAGGACTATCATACCCGGCTCAACTTCCAGCACCCGAAGCAATCGATCCGTATTGCCTTTAGCTAATTGATCTAGCCTTAGCGCCGCCATATTCGGATGAAAGCGAAGAGCTACCGAGGATTCCTCGCCATAAAAGCTTGGCTTTTGTTTTTCAAAGACAACTAGTTGCTTATGAGGACTTTTTTCCATGAGCTCAGCAATCGATTGTTCATTGCGCTCTTCTGTGAAGCCTCCATAAAGCTTAATAAATTCTTGTACTTCGCCCGCATTTGCTTCTTGGGTATTACGACTGGTCGTAACCAGTGGAAAGAATTCTTGCATCACTTTTCTCAAGTCCGCTTAAACATCTTTCCAAGTTCAGCTACAGTCATTCTTATCACGACTGGCCGTCCATGGGGGCAAGTATAGGGATTTTCAGTTTCTTGAAGCTGCTCTAGAAGAGAGTAGATTTCCCGAATATGCAGGCTTGACCCAGCTTTTACCGCGCTTTTACAAGAACTTACATGGCCTACCGCGTGACGGACAAAGTCAGAGAAGTCACCGGCGGGCGATTCAAGAGCCTGATAAATAAACTGACGCAAAAAGACTTCAGTTTCTTTCTCACCTAAAAACGCTGGAGACTGAGTAATCCGAAGTAATCCCGGCCCTCCGGCTTCAAAAAACCAGCCAAGGCTTCTAAGCTCTTCGGAGCGAGAAAGCAGGCTTTCAATTTCTTCTTCACCAAAAGTCAGCATTAGATCCGTTAAAATCAACTGACCTTCTGACAGAATATCTTTTTTCAAGAGTTGATCGAAAAGAATTCGCTCATGAGCTGCATGTTGATCAATCAAAATCAGTTCATCCGCAGTTCGAGCGATAATGAAAGAGTCCCCCACTTGTCCAAGCGGTTGAATCTCCCAGGCAGGATCTTTAATTTCGCCACGTGTTTCACCTGAAATTAATTCGCCCTGCACCTCGTTTTCATTTCTTTCAACGATCTCGGATCGGCGATCGTCTTTATTTTCATAGGTAGAAAGTAAATCTGCTTTTAGCAGCGTATCAATCGGTGACTCTTTTTTTATCTCTTCCGCGCCACTTCTAAATTCTTCCCAAACAGCCTGCTTGGGTGGCGTCCAATTTCCAGATTTACTGGCTCCACCATAAGAAACACCAGGTTCACGAAATTGAAACGGTAACGCATCCACTTTTTCATATCGGTTCACTGGTGTATCCGTCGTCGTGCGAGATTCTTGGCTTGGTAGTGCACTTCCCTCGGCTAATGCATCTTGCACGGCTCGCCTAACTAAGCGGAAAACATCCCGCTCTTCACGAAAACGAATATCCGTTTTTTGGGGGTGAATGTTTACATCCAACTGAGCTGGATCGAGTGTGATATTCAATATGACAAAGGCAAAACCATTTTTCGGCATCATGCTTTGATAAGCCTGTTCGACCGCTTGGGAAAGCATTCTGCTTTGAATCCAGCGCCCATTAATAAAAAAGAACTGATGGCTACGACTGGATTTTACAAGGGTAGGTTTTCCGATCAGCCCTCGTGCACTACCTAAATGATCTTCACGATTAACCGGGAGAAGTTCAGATCCCACTTGCGCACCAAAAATCGATCCAGCGGCATCTACTAGGGACAGATTGCCTTGAGTAAAAAGACTTCGTTTTCCTTCGACTTCAAGCAAAAATGAAACATCTGGTCGGGCTAAAGCAAAGCGAGTCATCATCTCGCTGATCGCCCGATGCTCTGCGCTATCAGCTTTCATAAATTTTTCTCGAGCTGGCATATTAAAGAAAAGTTCTTGTACTTCAATGGTAGTCCCGACTTCAGCACCACAAGGCTCATTGCGAACTTCTTTTCCGCCTTTAACTTCCAGTACCTGCCCGAGAGGTGAACCTGCTTGTCGGCTTGTTAAAATAATACGTGAAA
>JAGOZY010000124.1 GCA_018058445.1 Negativicutes bacterium
CAAAAAAAGAAGTAAAAAAAAAAGGAAACTGTCCAAAAAGAACAAATAAAAAACAAAATAAAAAATCCAAAGTTTTTTTAAAAAGCGAGGTACTCGTATGTTTTTTTTAGCTCCAGGCAAGATAAATCTAGCTTTAAATATTTGTGGTCATCGCTCTGATGGGTATCATGAAGTAGATATGATCCTCCAATCGATCAGTTTGGCTGATGAAATTGAATTGATCGATCAACCAGAGGGGATCTCTCTGGAAATTGACCCACCGATTCTTCCGGCTGACTCTTCAAATTTGGTTTGGAAAGCGGCAGAATTAATCCAAGACCACTGTAATCTTACCCGTGGCGTTCATATCAAGCTTAAGAAAAAAATTCCTTTTGAAGCAGGCCTTGCTGGTGGTAGTGCCGATGCGGCAGCAGTGCTTCGAGGCCTGAATCAGCTGTGGGATCTGAAACTGTCCAAAAATGAGCTTGAGGGCTTGGCTAGCAAGCTCGGCTCGGATGTCCCTTTTTGTATCGCTGGTGGAACGGCGCGGGGGCGGGGACGAGGAGATCAATTAGAGGTTCTACCGGATTGTCCGGTTTTCTATGTGCTACTGGTAAAGCCGGCTCAGGGCGTACCGACACCATGGGCTTATCAGGGCTATCAAGGTCGTCAGATCGTTCATCCACCAGATGTGGAAAAAATGGTCTTGGCTCTTGAAAAGCAGGATCGAGATCAAATTCGGGGTGAACTGGGAAATGTTTTTGAAGAATGGATTCCAGCGGCTCGTCCTGATATCCAAACAATTATGGATCGTCTAGCTTCGATCGGAGCAAAAGGAATTGGCCTGTCTGGGAGTGGACCGACGGTGTTTGCTCTCGGTGATACAGAAGAAGAGGTACTTGCTTGGAGTGAATCGGTCCGCGATCTGGGTGAAGTGTATCTTTGCCGCACAATTAAAGGGGAGGAATTTTAAATGTCAAATGAACGTCGATTAGTCCCGGTTCGGTTGGATCAATACCGACCACTCCGGGAAGTGGTATATGAGACTCTGCGAGATGCAATTAGTGCGGAAATCCTTCCGCCTGGTGAGCGATTGATGGAAATCCAGGTCGCGGAAGAACTGGGAGTCAGCCGAACTCCTGTACGAGAAGCGATTCGCCGTCTTGAAATTGAGGGGCTTGTGGTGATGATTCCCCGGCGGGGAACTTATGTCGCCAATTTGAGCATTCGGGATATTAATGATGTTTTTGAAATCAGAGAAGCTTTAGAGTCTCTGGCTGCCGGATTGGCAGCAGACCGAATTACTGATGACGAGCTCGAAGATATGGAGCGGATGCTTGTCGAAGCCGATGAGGCAGTCTCGGCGAAAGATCTGGATAAAGTCGTTGAAATCGATATTCGATTCCACGATATGCTGTATCAAGCAAGTCGCAATGAAAAGTTGACTGGGATATTAAATAATCTGCGAGAGCAGACCACTCGTTTTCGGATGATTTCTCTTTCAGCGCCGGGTCGGCTAAAAAATACACTAGAAGAGCATCGGGAACTTGTGGAAGCTCTGGGGAATCGGGATGTGGCTGAAGCAAGCCGAGCCGCTCAGGCGCATCTGGCAAATGCAGAACATACAGTGCTGATTGAAACTGCCCGAAAAGGGAAAGCTTAAAAGTAAGGGGAGAGAAGCATGGAAAAAGTTCGCCGTTTAGAGCGGTTAGTTGCGTTGACTAAAATGCTATCGGATCATCCAGGTCGTCTCTTTCCTTTAAATCAGTTTGGCGAAATGTTTGGTTCGGCCAAGTCTACTTTGAGCGAGGATATGGTGAGTATCCGTGAAGCCCTAGGACACTTTGGATTGGGAACTTTAGAGACGGTCGCCGGCGCTGCCGGTGGGATTCGTTACTGGCCAGTGCCTTCGGAGAAAAGGGAGCAAGCTTTACTAGAGGAACTCGCAGAAAAGCTGTCGAAGCCGGAGCGGATTTTACCCGGCGGATATCTTTATATGTCGGATGTTTTATATGACACCCAGCTGATGTCCCGGGTGGGCGAGGTATTTGTGCGTCGCTTTTTAAAAAATCGTCCAGACTATATCATGACCGTCGAGACGAAGGGAATTCCTCTGGCGATGATGACCGCTCGATCTTTTGATGTGCCTGTGATTGTCGTGCGCAGAGAGACTCGTGTGACCGAAGGTCCGACGGTAAATATTAATTATGTCAGTGGATCGAGTCGGCGAATTCAGACGATGTCGGTAGGAAAGCGATCACTACGACCGGGAAGTCGAGTCTTAATTATGGATGATTTCATGAAAGCGGGCGCCACTGCAAAAGCATTGGTAGACTTAGCACATGAGATGGATGTAGAGGTCGTGGGTACAGGTATGTTGATGGTGACTTCGGAGCCGAAGCGAAAGCTGTTTAACGATTATGAGACTTTGCTCAAGTTAAAGGTCATGAATGAAGAAACTGGCGAAATCCAGATCGAACCTTGTTTTAAATAAGTATTGAGGGTGTGGAAGGGGAGAGCGTCATGGTTTCAAATACTTTAACCTTAAAAGATATCAAGGCTGCTCGCGAGCGGATTGGTAAAATTATTCATCGGACGGCGCTGGATCACAGTCGAACTTTTAGTGAAATGACTGGTTTGCCAGTCTATTTAAAGTTGGAGAATTTGCAAAAAACCGGATCGTTTAAGCTTCGGGGAGCCTTGAATAAGATTTTAACGTTAGACTCAGATCAGGCCCGCCGTGGCGTAATTGCAGCATCAGCTGGAAATCACGCCCAAGGAGTTGCTTTCGGAGCGACCGCGGCGGGCATTGCTTCGACCATTGTGATGCCTGAGTCAGCTCCGATGGCAAAAGCGGCAGCGACGAGAGGTTATGGGGCTGAGGTTATTTTGGCTGGAGCGAACTATGATGCGGCCTATGCGACATCTCTGGAAATTGCCAAGCGAGAAGGTCAAACTTTTATCCATGCCTTTGATGATCCAGTGGTCATGGCTGGACAAGGAACGATGGGGCTTGAGATATTAGAAGATTTACCGGAAACTGGAACGGTTGTGATACCGATTGGTGGTGGCGGACTGGCGGCGGGTATGGCGGTGGCTTTAAAAGAGCTGAAGCCCGGAATTAAGATTATCGGTGTCCAGGCTGCGGGTGCACCTGCTGTGGCAGAGACTTTTAGAAATCACTGTCGAACCGAAACGCTTTCAGCTGTTACAATGGCAGACGGAATTGCGGTGATGAAGCCTGGCATGATTACCTGTGAAGTGATCCAAAATTACTTGGACGATGTAGTGACTGTGGAGGAAGAAGAAATTGCTCGGGCGATTCTTCTGATGCTGGAGCGGTCTAAGCTTACCGTAGAAGGAGCTGGGGCGGTTTCGCTGGCGGCTTTGATTTCGGGGAAGATTCCTCATACGACTCTTCCGGTAGTGCCGATTTTGTCGGGAGGAAATATTGATGTCAATGTCATTTCTCGAATTATTGAGCGGGGTCTGGCTCAAGCAGGACGGCGGGTAAGGCTGTCGGCAATTGTTCCAGATCAGCCGGGAAATCTTCAAAAAATACTTGGGATTGTTGCGGATAAAAAAGCAAATGTCGTTCAGGTTTATCATGCAATGGATGTGAAAAATGCGTCGTTTTCTCAGGTCGAAGTCGATATGACTCTGGAAACTCGCGATAAAGCTCACGCCGAAGAAATTGTAATCGCCCTATGTAAAGCGGGATACTTTGTCGAGCTGAGATGATTTTAAAAATTATGGTATACAATATGTAAAATCCGTTCCTTCCTTTGTTAAATTATGCTAAACTTAAAGTGTTGTTAAATTTCAAGTTTATTGACTGACTTACTCAGACAATACGGGGGGAAAAATAATGAATAAATGGACCGCGGTGGTCTTAGCCGCAGGAAAAGGTACTCGGATGAAATCCAATTTGCCGAAGGTACTTCATCCTGTTATGGGAAAACCGATGGTATTGCACGTCGTGGACAAATCCTATCAGGCAGGGGCAGAAAATGTGCTTGCGATTGTTGGATTTGGCGGTGAAAGTGTTGAGGCTGTTTTGACTGGAAAAGCTCGGGTAGTTGAGCAAAAAGAACAGCTGGGTACAGGTCACGCAGTGCAGCAATGCATCCCTGCTTTGGAAAATTACCAAGGGGATGTGATGATTCTTTGTGGTGATACGCCTCTCCTTCGAGTTGAGACTCTGTCTGACTTGATGGATAAACATCAAAAAAGTGGCGCATCAGCGACCGTTCTGACGGCTCTTCTGGATAACCCAATGGGCTATGGTCGGATTCTTCGCAGCGACAGTGGTCAGGTTTTGGGGATTGTCGAGGAGAAAGATGCGACAGAAGTGCAAAGAAAAGTGCAGGAAATCAACACCGGTATTTACTGCTTTAAAAGTTTAGACTTGGTTGAGGCGTTGAAATCTTTGACGAATGACAATGCTCAAGGCGAGTATTATCTGACTGATACACTCGCGTATTTAAACAAGGTGGATAAACCAGTGGGGGCGCAAATTTTACTTGATGAAGATGAGTCACTCGGGGTGAACTCAAGGGTTCAACTAGCGCAAGCTGAGCAGATTTTGCGGCAACGAAAGAATCTTGAACTGATGGAAAATGGCGTAACCTTGATGGACCCAGCGACGACCTATGTGGATGAGGACGTTGAGGTTGGGCCGGATACCGTAATTTATCCTTCGACTTGGCTAGAAGGGCAGACTCAGATTGGGTCGAAT
>JAGOZY010000125.1:0-1824 GCA_018058445.1 Negativicutes bacterium
AAAATAGAACTGATTCCAATGCCTCTAGTCTTTGTTTTAAATTATCATTTTCTTTTTCCAGATGATCCATTTTCCCGCGCAACTCGACATTTTCTCTTTGTAAAATCTGAACACTGGTAATAGGCTCAGCGCCATAGGTTGGATTTGCATTCTTTCGTCGCTTATCTCCACCAAATTTAAAAGTAAATCCGGCATTCCACATCGGTGAACCGCCACCAAAATCAAATGAACCGCCGATATGGGCAAAATTCGCTTCATTGAAATAGTATCCGAGACCAATTGCTACCGCCTGTTCACCACGATAACTTCCCACTCCTGCCATCATTTGGCTTTTGTTGTTTGGGTCATACTGAATCGGCTTTAGTGCAGAAAGCGCAGCACTTAAGGCCCCAACAGATTTTACTTCTCCACTTAAATTATTAATTCGATTCGATAATTGACCGGTATTTGCTTCTAGGTTTTCAACTGCTTGGTTGGTTGCATAAAGCTGACTGCCGTTGATTCCATCTGTACTATCTGCGCTGATCCGACCCGCAGCGACATTCGTCAGTGTTCTTTCATCTCCAGCTCTTCCAATACTGACTGTACTTTGGGCATTAGTCCCAGCAAATTGATAATACTGACCGCGAATGGTTGTCCCTTGAGTATTCACAACCGCCGAAGTTTCCGACAAGCTACCAAGTGCGACATCGCTATCGTTACTAGCAACAGCACCTGCACCAAAGGCGATTGATTTTTCTCCTGTTGCAATAGATGAACTTCCGGTTGCTATGGAATGTTTTCCACTCGCATTCGCATAAGTACCTGTTGCGATCGATTGCTGACCAGATGCCTGTGAATAAGCTCCTGTTGCAATTGCACCAGTACTGGAAGCTGTTGCTTCATCTCCAAGTGCTATCGCCATGTTTCCTGTAACTGTGGCTTTATCCCCCATCGCAATCGAGCGGTATCCATCCACACTGGCTTGATCACCAATAATGACAGATGAGCTACTATTTGCAACAGTGTTTCCCCGTCCAATGACGACATTATCTACCCCTAGTCCGCCTGAAACTGGCGCTAAAAGCTTATTTCCATCACCAATTACAACCGAACCAGGATTATGATCTACCAAATTGTCATTTCCAACAATGGTTCCATACATGCCATCCAGTTGATTACCACTTCCGACAATCACATTATCGCTGGCGACTGCATCAGGTTCAGTCTTGGAAATCAAATTGTTTTGACCTAAAACCAAATTATCTCTAACACGATTAGAAGGATCACTCTCTAAGACATTTCCTTCGTTTTCAAAAATAATATTATTATCTGCATCCTTGTCAATCACAACCTCTGCCGCACTTACGAAATTATTTGCAGCCAGTAGTAAACCAATAAAAAACAATCCCCACTTTTTACTCACACAAATTCCCCCACTTTTCCATAATTCATTAAAAATTAACCCCAAATACTTACTTATATAAATCTCCCCCATTCCAATATAGACTAAATCAATCCACATTATTCTGATTATATCAAATTAAAAATCCAAAAACAATACATTGAAGTATCCTTTAATGACATTTAAGGAACATTTTATCTTTATTTGTTTCACTAGTATTAGAGCAACAAAAAAGCAAATTCTCAATTTCTGAGAATCTGCTTTTTGAAGAATACCCAACCAAACAAATATTTAAATTTCACAGATTATTTATTTCGCCACCATCTCCTTGTTTACTTGGTACAAAATATCATGCTTTTCTTCTATAATACTTCCTGGTAGTCGCTGAAAAGCAACAGCCTTTAGGAGTATGTCGAGTAAATCCTGTACATCACCACGCT
>JAGOZY010000125.1:1924-4689 GCA_018058445.1 Negativicutes bacterium
TTCGCCACCATCTCCTTGTTTACTTGGTACAAAATATCATGCTTTTCTTCTATAATACTTCCTGGTAGTCGCTGAAAAGCAACAGCCTTTAGGAGTATGTCGAGTAAATCCTGTACATCACCACGCTGTACAGGAGAAAATTCCCCTCGTATATGCCCGTCTATTTTTTCTGAAAGATAATTACAAAAATCCCAAAGATTCTTTAGGAAAATTTTCTCAAGACCTTCTTCAAATGCGCCCAAGCTTTCATTTCCACGCTCCACATTCATCTCATAGTCTAAGTGTGCAATTCTTTTGTGTCTCGCTTCTTTTAGCTGTTCTGTAAAATTTTTCAACTCTTCCTGATATTTTTTTAATTCACTGTTATCACAAATACCAGTATCCTTTAATTTTTCTACAAAATAGTCAACAGTCACATTACTGTTTTTTCCCCCAAGACTTTGTGGGGGATCTGTTATCTTGCAAAATTCTAAAGTCAAATACTCTTTTAGAATTTTATTCAAGTCGCTAAAAAAGCTCAGAGCAATCTCTTCCAACAAATTTCGATCTTCTTTCTGTTCATATAGAGCTTGATAAATATAATATACTGATTTCATCCACATAACTCTGCCAATAAAGACCTTTAAAACTTTAGACATTTCTAGTTTGATGTTCTGATGATCGCTCATACTTCACTCTCCTTGTATAAAATTCTTCTGTAAATCTTGCCATTCACCTGCTCCGAAGACCTCTGCTAATTATTAAGCATACACTTAAGGAGATTTTTTTTATCGATTAGCTGGATTTTTATAAATAAATTTTGAGATAAAAAAAGCATCTACTCAAAAATTGAGTAGATGCTTTTTAAAAGGCTTTCGCCAGTCTTTTCAATTGGTCGGATCGACAGGATTTGAACCTGCGGCCTCTACCACCCCAAGGTAGCGCTCTACCAAGCTGAGCTACGACCCGAAAGTCTTCACAAGGTGTATAGTATCTTTTTTAGGCGTATCTGTCAAGTTTATTCCTGCCCGAGAACCTCTAATCGCTTTACTCCATCCACCAAACGAAGCTTGTCTAAAAGAGCTTCGAGGTCAATTCGAAGATTGAGGGTTTCGATTGAGATGCTGGCATTTGCCATGCCTTGCATAGGGATGCCTTGATTAATCGTCAAAACGCTCGCACCATCATGAGCAAGCACATTGAGTACCTTTGAGAGTACTCCTGACTGGTGTTCGAGTAGAAACGCCAAGCTGACTATTTTTTCCTGACTCGCTTCGTAAAAAGGAAAAACATAGTCTTTATACTTGTAGTAGGCACTACGGCTCAGATCCATCATCTCTACAGCTTGATTGATCGTCCGAGCTTCGCCTCGTTTTAAAATTTCTTTGATTTTAATTGTTTTCTTAATAGCTTCCGGCAAAATATCCTCTTTAACGAGAAAGAAGTTTCCTTTTCGCTCCATGCAATCACTCTCCTCTATGGTCATCAAAAATGTTCTTCTGTCACGGACATTATATCACCTTCAAATGACACTTAGCAATGAGCGACTCAAGAAGTATAATATTTTTCTAATTCATGGTTCATATTTCGACTCATTAATTCCTCGAGAGCACTCATCGGAGATTTACTTTCGGTAATCACTTGATGAAGTTGTTTCGCGATCGGTACTGAGATATTATACTGCTCAGCCAGCGCAATCGCCGCTTCAGTCGCCCGAATTCCTTCGACAACCATCCCAATCTCAAGCTCTACTTCGCTCCGTTTCTTTCCTTTGGCAAAGAGTCGGCCCGCTCGGAAATTACGACTATGCTCGCTTGTACAGGTTGCAATCAAATCACCAACGCCAGAAAGGCCGGTAAATGTCATTGGATGAGCTCCCATCGCGACACCTAATCTGGCGATCTCTGCGAGACCGCGAGTCATTAAAGCTGCTTTAGCATTATCTCCAAGTCCTAGACCGCTTGCAATCCCGACAGCAAGAGCGATAACATTTTTAAGGGCACCACCAAGTTCTGCCCCAATTAAATCTTCCGATGTATAAATTCGCAAGCTGGGTGCCGCTAAACAGTCTTGTATCTGCTGCGCAGCCTCCAGATTTTTTGATGCAATTAAAGTTGCAGCAGGTTCTCCCAAGATCACTTCTTCTGCATGATTAGGGCCTGTTAAAACAGCGATCTTCGGATTCAAATGCCCTAGTTCTTCTTTGAGAATTTGGCTAATCCGCTTGTATGTCCGATCTTCAAAGCCCTTAACGCAAGAGACAATAAAAGTTTCTGGTTTTATAAAACGAGAAGCGTTCCTTGCAACCTCGCGCATTCCCCGAGAAGGAACTACGAAAAGTACGATACCCGAATCTTTTAGAGCCGCTTCTAGACTTGATGTCGCACAAACTGTATCACCTAGCCTTTGCTTCGGTGCAAAAGTTGGGTGAGACCGAGTTGCCTCGATTTTGTTCATCAAGTCTTGATTTCTTCCCCACAAACTAATTTGAGGCGAAGTTGAGTCGGTCTTTTGGCTTAGTACCCAAGCCAAGGCCATCCCCCAACTTCCACTTCCCAAAATAGTAATTTTCATTTAGGCTCCTCCTTATCAGCGGCGATACGTCCGACTTTACTCTCTGTACCTTGGAAAAGTCGAATGATATTTTCGCGATGTCGAATGATCACAAATAGCGAAGCAAGTAACACGACAACTTGATAGGAGGATGGGTATCCTAGATACCAAGCAAAGATTGGAGCAATTCCAGCACCGAGAACGGAGCCAAGGGAGACATAGCGAGTTAGTGC
>JAGOZY010000126.1:0-2387 GCA_018058445.1 Negativicutes bacterium
AGCTTTCAAACCGGGCATCAATCCCATCTGAGGATCAATCGAATTGTAGTACACTCCCACTAAAACTCCAGCTGCTGCCGCTAGAGCAGAGCCCAGAGCAAAAGTGAAGGAGATGACTCGGTCAACCGGAATTCCCATGAGCCGCGCTGCATCCACATCAAACGATACAGCTCGCATCGCTTTTCCCATTTTAGTATATTGAACAATATAAGTCAGGCCGCCCATCAAAACGAGGGATAGCACCAAGATAAGTATTTGCTGATTCGTCACAACCAAACCACCAAATTGATAAATCTCCTGCTTAAATACCTCTGGGAAAGTCCGAGGCTGAGGAGTCGCAATAACCATCATTCCATTGGACAGAAAAAAAGATACCCCGATCGCACTAATGAGAGCAGCAATTTTCGGGGCATTTCGCAGTGGACGATAGGCGATTCGCTCAATCACCATTCCTAAAATTGCAGCGCCAATCATCGAAAAGATCAATGCTGGAATCAGGGATAGCCCAAGAATAGACGTTGCGACGAATCCTAAATAAGCTCCTACCATATAAATATCTCCATGGGCAAAATTAATCAACCGCAAAATACCATAAACCATGGTATAGCCTAACGCGATAAGTCCATAAATGCTTCCTAAAGAAATGCCGTTGATCAATTGCTGAAGCAATTGGATAGCAAAGCCGCCTTGTTCCATAGTGATTCTCCTTTCTACCTGTCGGTTTAGTAAATTCTCGATTATTTTAAAATAAAAGCCGAACCATTATGAATAGCAAAGCCGATGAAGATGGCGTAAATGCCCTACCCTCATCGGTCTTTGCTTTTAAATTACTTTTTCAGATCAGATTTGTCCTTTATATTAGGGCCTTCTTATTTAGCTTGAAGGAGCAACTCTTGATCGGAAGGTTTGCTTGCCATCTTTAAACTCGACGATAATCGCACTTTTAATTGGGTTATTTTTGCTATCGAAATTGAATTTCCCTGTTACTAACTGAAGATTTTTTGTGTCAGCCAGAGCTTGTCTGATTTTGACAGTATCTTCTGTCGTTCCAGCACGTTTCATAGCGTCGGCAAGTAGCATCATCGAATCATAGCTCAACGCTGCGAACGCTTCTGGTTTTGCACCATACTTTTTCTCATAAGCAGCGGCGAATTTTTGAACGACTGGATCGGTATCGTCATTGGAGTAATGGTTGCTCATGAAGCAATTAGCCAGTGATGCAGCGCCTGCGACTTCAGCTAATTTAGGCGAATCCCAGCCATCGCCACCCATCATAGGGGCAGTGATTCCGAGTTCACGAGCTTGTTTGATGATTAGGCTGACTTCTTGATAGTAGCCAGGTACATAAATTACATCTGGATTCATCGCTTTAATTTTTGTCAGAGCTGCTTTAAAGTCTGCATCTTTTTGCAGATAAGCCTCTTTACCAACGACGGTTCCACCAGCTTTAGTGAAGGTTTCTTCAAAAGCTTTTGTGAGTCCTTTGGAATAATCAGAGCTGTTATCCATATAAATGACTGCTGTTTTTGCTTTTAGGTCTTTATTGGCAAAAGTTGCCATGACTGTTCCTTGGAAAGGGTCGATGAAAGGAGCTCGGAAAATAAAGGGACGAGTCTGGCCTTTTTCATCAACAGTTACGTTCTCTGCAGTTCCTGCTACAGCGATCATAGGAATTTTGTGGTCTGTTGCGACTTGCTGAGCTGCCAAAGCAGCTCCACTTGTCGCAGGGCCAAGCAAGGCCTTCACCTTGTCTTGGGTAATCAGCTTAGTCGCTCCATTCGTCGCTTCGGCTACTTCAGACTTGGTATCAAAAACGACAAGTTCCACCTTTTTCCCATTAATTCCACCGTTTGCATTGATTTCGTCTACTGCCAATTTGATACCGTTATAGGAAGACTGACCATAAATTGCGACTCCACCAGTCAACTCCATATTTACGCCAATTTTGACGGTATCACTTTCTTTTCCATCGGATTTCTTTTCAGAGCCTCCGCAGCCAGTTAAAAGAGCGGCAAAAGCTACTCCGACAAAACCAACCATTGCTCGCTTCTTCCAAGACACACCTTTCATTACGTTCTCCCCTTTCTTATGTTGACAACTTTACAATCAACTATGTGAAACTAAGTATATTGTAAAGTTGTAAAGTTGTCAACAGTCACTAAAGAGGATTTACACATTTAATTTTTTGATAAGACTCAGAAACAAATAAAGTTTGGTTGTTTCATGAAAAAATCAGGTTATTTCGGTGCTGCAATTTTTTCTTTAAAGACTTGTTTGCCATCTTTAAATCCAACAACAACTGCGCCTTTCACTGCATCATGAGTTTCATTAAGCGTTATTTTTCCTGATACACCCGGAAGCTCTTTTGTTTTTTCTAGTTCATCCCT
>JAGOZY010000126.1:2487-4683 GCA_018058445.1 Negativicutes bacterium
CTTTGCTGAGAAAACTTAGCCATTACCGATCCTTGGAATGGATCGATGAACGAAGCTCTAAATAGATAAGGTCGTACTTTTCCTTTTTCATCCACAGTCACTTTCGGGTTCGATGCTGTCGGGCTAATGGCCAAAATTTTTGCGTCCTGACTGACTTGAGCTGCTGCAATGACACTAGAGGATGCAATCGGCGCGATCACTGCGACCACCTTGTCTTGACTGACGAGCTTTTGCATAGCTGCCGCCGACTCAGCGACTTCGGATTTGTTGTCCGCGACAATCAATTCGATTGGGCGTCCATTCAATCCACCTTTTGCATTAAATTCTTTAATCGCGAGCTTCGCTCCATTTGTCGCAGAAAGACCGAAGCTGGCATTTCCTCCTGTCATCTCGAGATTCGCTCCGATTTTGATCGGCCCATCTCCTTTTCCATCGGATTTCTTTTCACCACCACATCCCGCCACAATTAGCCCAAGGACTAATAAGGCAACGCCCATTTTTTTCTGCCAATTCATTTTCTCCACCTCTTTCGTCCTTTCTAAAAACACATTTGTTTTTTAAGCATGGACTTATAGTAACAATTAATTTTTATTCTGTCAACAAAAAAACCACCGATTCTTTTAGAATCGGTGGTTTTTTTACTATTTATACATCTGGTTCCTTAATTGGTAAATTGACAACCGCAGCAAGAGCAGCGAGTCCGATATCTGCGTACCACACCCAAAGATAACTTCCTTCGTTTGCAACTGCGACTCCACCAAGCCAAGCCCCCAAAAAAGCGCCGATCTGATGGGTCAGCAAAGTCAGTCCAAAAAGTGTCGCTAAATAGCGAGTGCCAAAAAGCTTTCCAACGATCCCGGCGGTCGGCGGAACTGTCGCAAGCCAAGTAAATCCAGTTCCAGCAGCGAAAATATAAAAGACCAGTTCGGTTTTTGGAGCTAGGACAAAAAGAGCAATCATAATCGCTCGACTGGCATACATCACGGCTAAAATGTACTTCATCTTAAAATAATTCCCCAGAGTCCCAGCAAGCAAGCTGCCTGCGATATTAAATAATCCGATAATTCCTAAAGAAACAGCGGATACAGTTGCCCCATGGCCGCCTAATGCAACTTCGCCGGGAAGATGAGTGACTAAAAAAGCAACATGAAAACCGCAGGTAAAGAATCCGGCATGAAGCAACAAATAACTTGGATTTCTACAGGCCCGAAGCACAGTCTCTTTCATGGACTCTTCGCCCTCGACTTTAGCTACCGGACGACTAGCGATTTCAGCCCCAGGCGGACACAGACTGCGGGCCAGTGGAATCGTGAGTAAGGCAGATCCTGCCAGCGCAACCATGGCTGAAATCCAACCAAACGTGCCGATCAAAAACTGCGATAAGGGGGCGAAAACAAACTGGCCAAATGAACCGCCCGCATTGATAAATCCGCCGGCAAAAGATCGTTTTTTTAAGGGGAGCCGTCCGGATGTTGCGCCAATCAATACGGAGAAACTTCCTGCCCCAGCACCAAAAGGACCTAAGATGCCGAGGGACAAAATCAGTAACCACTGACTGTCGGCCCAGATCGTCAGAAGCTGACCTGCCGCAAGCAGTATCCCGCCGCTAGCTAGCACAGCAAAAGAGCCTTTCTTGTCCGCCAATATTCCAAAGATCGGCTGCGCTAGACCCCAAATAAACTGCCCAATCGCGAGAGCAAAGCTAATAGAAACGATCCCGAGCCCTGTGCTCATAGTTAACGGATAAATAAAAAGGCCTACAGATTGGCGGATACCCATGGTAATCATTAAAATGGCTGCAGCGAGCAGCATCAGTTTCCAAGCGGATCGATTTTCTGTTTTTTCCAAATTCGATAGGCCTCCTCTCGATTGATTTTAGGTAAAAGAAAAAGGCACGCTTTGTGCCTTTTTGACTTTAACTAGGATTTAATCAAAGAACAAATGGTTTTCGCGGACCGGTAGTTTTCTTCTTTTCACTACCAAACATTTCTACAAGTCGCTCTAGATCATCCAGCGAGTAGTACTCGATCTCGAGCGTCCCTTTGCCAGCTTTAGCTGGTTTCAAGGTGACTTTCGTGCCTAAGATCGAAGCGATGCGCTCTTGATATTCAGTCACATGAACATCCGCTGCCGGCTTGGCTGTCGTACCTATTTTCGGACGTTTCTTCATCAAATCTTCCACTTGGCGAGCACTCA
>JAGOZY010000127.1 GCA_018058445.1 Negativicutes bacterium
CCAGTCAATTGGGCAGGGAAGTTTGTAGCGATTGCAGGCTTCGGTGAGGACGAGTTGATCGCTATCTCCCCAGCAGACAAATTTCATTTCTCCAGGGACATAGACTTGGGCTATTTTTTCGAGAAGTTCTGAATAGGAGATACCTGTGTCCACATCGGCTTGCTCAATTAGTGTGATATTGTAGCAATCGGTTGTTAACTTTGGGAAGAATTGCGGCTTTACATAAGTTTGATAGGGTGAGTGTTCTTGAGCATCTTCAAAAATCGCCCAAGCGGCTTCGATGACCTCCGGGAAAAAAGCGCGAGGCTTTCCAGGGCCGTTTAAAAAGACTGTGAATTCAAAATCAGCGACTAGATATTTCATGAGTGCCCTCCTTATCAATCAAGGTGTGTTTCTATTGTAATCAATTTTGAAGAATTAGGGGAGTTTTTTGCGAGGATACGATCATTTGAAATAGTTACTCGGAGAATTTAAAAAGTAATAAAAGAGCCCCCGTATCCAAAGATAAATGGGGCTCTTTTGGCTTTGTGAATGAGAGAATTGAAACTCTATTACTGAATGATTCGTCGATAAAATAATTTTGCTGGCCAAGGAGCTAAAATCGCTGACATTCCAAGTAAGACTAAAGTGTGAGCCCACCAGAGTTCAGGCAATGATCCTAGTAGGATACCTCGGCAAAGGGCAACTCCGTGATACATGGGGTTGACCCAGGCAACAGCTTGAGCCCAGACTGGGAAGCTGTCGATTGGGAAGAAGACTCCTGAAAATAAATAAGCAGGTGAGACAAACAGGGTGATGTAATAGTTGAAATAATCAATTAGCGGATTAAGGGCTGTGTAGATCAAGGAAATAAGGCTGAAAACCAGCGCTAAGAGAGCAATCGGTATAAAGAACCAAATCGCCATCCAAGTTTGAACTTGCCCCAGAAGTGTGATCGCAATGACTACAGCGAAAGCGTAAAGACAGCTTTTGATGACTGCCCCATAAACTTCGCCCCAGACAATATCGGAGATGCTGGTCGGTGCGGTTAAGATCGCCTGATACAGCTTTTGGTACTGCATCTTAACGAAAACGTCATAGGTACAGCTAAATGTGGCGACCCACATCGGTGTAGAGGCGACAATCCCAGTTCCAACGAAGCGAAAATAAGAAACACCGCCCATTTCGGTGATATAAGTTCCAATTCCTAGACCCATTGCGGTCATATACAAAAGAGGCTGAGTAAAGTTTAAAATACATTGGGTTAACCAGCTCTTTTTGAGAATATGGAGAGTTCGGCTAAGTAAGGCTACTGCACCCATTTATTCAGCCTCCTTTCCGGCAAGCTTAAGATAGACATCTTCTAAATTTCCAGCTCGCTGAACGAGTCTGGCTGGTTCGACTCCAGCAGCAAGCAAGGCTGCACGAGCCGCTTCGGTATCTTGAGTATAAAGAAACCATCGTTCGGAGACAGCAAACCATTCCCCATCAAAAGTAATACCGATTTGCTGAAGCTCTTCTTCGAGTGGGCCTGGGCATTTGATTTCTAAGACTTGAGGGGTCGCGTGACGAGCAATGAGTTCTTCCGGTGACCCTTCGTCCAGAATAAGCCCTTCACTCATGACCGCAAGACGGTCACAAAGCATCGCCGCCTCTTCCATATAGTGAGTCGTAAGTAGCAAGCTGACTCCCTGATGCTTTAATTCATCTAGTTTTTGCCAGACCAGTCGGCGAGCTGCTGGATCAAGCCCTGTGGTAGGTTCATCTAAAATAACTAGTTCTGGGTTTGCTAGAAGTGCACGGGCGATAACGAGTCGTCGCTTTAGACCACCGGAAAGTTCATCAACCATTGCGGTTTCTCTTCCGGCCATCCCCATAAAGTCCATTAATTCAATGCCACGTTTACGAGACTCTTGTTTCGATAGTCCGTAAAAAAGTCCGAAGTACTCAAGATTCTCAAGAGCCGTAAGGTCTTCGTCGAGACTATCTTCCTGAGTTACGACTCCCATTCGCTTTTTGATTCGAGGCGGTGTTAGCTTCGTGATCTGTTCGCCAAGTACTTCTAAGTTGCCGCTACTTACTTCGGCAAGGCCAGTGATCATCTTTAGGGTCGTCGTTTTTCCTGCTCCATTATGGCCCAATAGACCAAAACAGCTCTTAGCTGGTACATGAAATGAAATGCCACGCACGGCTTCGAATTTTCCATAAGATTTATGTAAATCTTTTGCTTCGATGGTATAAGATATGCTCATGTGTCCTCCTCAATTGGTTTAGATCCTGACTTTCATTATAGATCAATTAAAAATTTGAGGGAATCCTTATTTTGAATAACTGGAGAAATAGGAGAAGCGAGAATGCTTAGTTTTTCTGTGATAAATCGATGTAAGAGAGGCTTTTAGAGAAAAACGGCGAAATTATTAAAGAGAAATTTTAACAGTGAAGGAGAACAGAGAAATGAGAGATTCATATGTGAAGACAAGATTGTGGCTATTTTTAGCGATTGCTATTTGTACAGGGTTAAATATGTATGGGCAGTCTCAAGATCCAGAGCGCCTCACCTTACTCGGACAAGCAGGGGGAGTTGCAAACATTGCCGTTTTTGTATTATTTGTTATCTATATCTGGTTCTGGTGGAAAGGTCGCCAAGAAAGAGAAAAAGACAACAAAAAATAATAATAAAAGATTTTCAATCGATAAAACAAATAATTATCTAACAATTTAATAAAAAACTCTCTTTGTCGACTAGAAAATGTCTTGAAGAGATTGACTTCATCAACAAGTTGTGATATTTTTAATCCAGAACATTCTTAATAAGGAATTGATGAGGGGTGATCTTGGCATGAGTAAATCTAGTCGACAATTTGCATTTATACTTACTATGATGGGGCTCTTAACCTACGGTCAAGCTTCGGCAATGCACATTATGGAAGGTTTTTTGCCTTTAAGTCATTGCATCTTTTGGTTTGTCTTATCGATGCCAGTGGTTATTTACGGCATGATAAAAATCAAAAAAGAAATTTCCGAATATCCAGAGCGGAAAATGCTTCTGGCATTGGTCGCTGCTTTTATCTTTGTTCTTTCAGCGCTAAAAGTTCCTTCGGTTACCGGATCTAGCTCTCATGCGACTGGTGTGGGCCTAGCGGCAGTGCTCTTTGGCCCAGCGATTGCTGCGACATTAGCGATGATCGTACTGATTTTCCAAGCTCTTCTTCTTGCGCATGGTGGAATTACCACTTTAGGTGCGAATACGTTCTCCATGGGCGTCATGGGTGGTATTATTGCTTGGTCCGTCTTTAGAATGGTCAAAGGAAACAGCTTGAAGTCAGAGCGGTGGGCGGTATTTCTTGCTGCATCCCTCGGTGACTTGGGAACTTATATTATGACCTCCCTGCAATTGGCCTGGGCGTATCCAGATCCCATTGGTGGGTTTATGGCTTCCTTTACAAAATTTGCCGGGATCTTTGCAGTGACTCAGATTCCACTTGCAATCAGTGAGGGCCTACTGGCTGTTGTCGTTTATAACACCATTGTTCATTATGGTGAGCAGGGACTTGTTCCTATTTGGTGGCGAACGAAAGGAGGGCAAGATTGATGAGTGCGGAAAAATCACTTTGGCGTCGGAATCTTCCCTTGATTATTATTGTTATTTTGCTGGCTGCATTGCCTCTTGTTTTTATTGATGGTGAATTTGGCGGTGCCGATGGAGAAGCAGAGGTAGCGATCACAGAAATCGTTCCAGACTATGAGCCTTGGTTTACTCCGCTGTGGGAACCGGGCGGTGAGACTGAATCCTTGCTTTTTGCGCTACAAGCAGCTTTTGGCGCTAGTATTATTGCGTATACTTTTGGTTACTGGAAAGGTCAGGTACGAGGTCGTAAAGATGGGCACTCGATAAAGGGGTAGGAAAGATTGTTAGATCTAGACTATTGGGCACAGAATAACCGACTGAAAACTGTAAGTATTCCAGAAAAGGCCTTCCTTTTTTTAGGGGGCCTTATTTTTGCTTTATCCTTACAAAAGCCTTTAGCCCTGTTAGCTCTTGCTGTTATAATGCATGGGATCATGATTTTTCAGGCGGGAATTCCAATTCGATTTCTTATGAAACTCTGGCTGGCCCCGGCTGCTTTTATTGGAATCAGCTTGATAACCGTAGCGATTTCCTTTAGCTCAGATCCTTCTTTGTTTCTCTTTTCAGTCCCCTTGGGTCCTTGGCGTCTGGGAGTGACTGCCGCCGGGCTTGTACTAGCAAAGACTCTACTTCTTCGAAGCATAGCATCGCTCTCTTGCCTCTTTGGTCTGGCAACGACGACTCCGGCAGCTTACGGTGCTGCTTGGGCAGCTCGAAGTACTTTTCTAAGACCGATCACTGAGATTGCTTTGTTGACTTATCGATTTATCTTTGTGGTACTTGAAAGTGCAGGACAGATTCACAAGGCTCAGGATGCAAGGCTTGGTTATTGTGGGTTTAGACGATCTCTCTGGTCGCTTAGCTTATTAGCCGCAAGTATTGGACGAAAGTCATTTTGGTCCGTGCGGGATATTTATTTGGCTTTGATTTCAAGAAATTATCGGGAACGATTGGTGTATCGCTATCCAGACTACCCTGTTTCCTGGCAGCGGATTTCAATAATCAGTGCAGTATGGATGAGTCTAACGG